>JASHQO010000030.1 GCA_030039105.1 Xanthobacteraceae bacterium | reverse complement strand
CAAGACCACGCTGATCGGGCTGCTCGCCGGCGAGATTGCGCCGAACGCCGGCGCCATTCGCTTCGACGGCGGCGATATCACGGCGCTCGCCGTCGATCGGCGCAGCCATCTTGGCCTCGCCCGCTCGTTCCAGATCACTTCGCTGTTTCGCGATTTTACCGCCCTCGACAACGTCGCGCTCGCGGTGCAAGCCCATGCCGGTCACTCGTTTCGGTTCTGGCGCGATGCGCGGCGCGACAACGCCTTGCGCGGCCCGGCGCAGGCCGCGCTCGAACGCGTCGGGCTCGGCGCGCGCGCCAGCGTCCGCGTCGATGCCCTCAGCCACGGCGAGCAGCGCCAGCTCGAAATCGCCATGGCGCTGGCGACGCAACCGCGCTTGCTGCTGCTCGACGAGCCGATGGCCGGCATGGGGCCGGACGAGTCCGCCCGCATGCTGGCGATGCTGCGGGGGCTGAAAGCCAGCCTCACCATTGTGCTCATCGAGCATGACATGGAAACCGTGTTCGCGCTTGCCGATCGCATCACCGTGCTGGTCTATGGCCGGGTCATCGCGTCCGGCGATCCGGCGACGATCCGCGCCGATGCCGCGGTGCGCGAGGCCTATCTCGGCGAGCAGGAGGCGACCGATGCTTGATCGCAATTTGGCCGAGCCGCTGCTCGACGTGGCCAACGTCGAAACGAGCTACGGCCAAAGTCGCGTGCTGTTCGACATTTCGCTCTCCATCGCGCCGGGCGAAATGGTGTCGCTGATGGGACGCAACGGCATGGGCAAGACCACGACGGTGCGCTCGATCATGGGCCTGACCCGGGCCGCCGCCGGCGCGATCCGCTTTGCCGGCGAGGACATCCGCGACCTGCCCGCCTATCGGGTGGCGCAACGCGGCATCGGGCTGGTGCCGGAAGGCCGCCAGATTTTTCCCAATCTCACCACCCGCGAAAACCTGACCGCCACCGCGGCCAACCGCACCGCCGCCAGGGAGCCCTGGACGCTCGACAAGGTGCTGGCGCTGTTTCCGCGGCTGGCGACCCGCGCCGCCACCATGGGGAACCTGCTTTCCGGCGGCGAGCAGCAGATGCTGGCGATCGGCCGCGCGCTGATGACCAATCCGCGCCTGCTCATCCTCGACGAAGCCACCGAGGGCCTGGCGCCGCTCATTCGCGACGAGATCTGGCAATGCCTGCAAAGCCTGCGCGCCGCCGGCCAGTCGATCCTGGTGATCGACAAGAACGTCGGCGCATTGACCCGAATCGCCGACCGTCACACCATCATCGAGCGCGGCCGCGTGGTATGGACCGGCACCTCGCCGGAGCTCGAGCACGCCGTCGACGTGCAGCATCGTTATCTCGGCATCTGAGGCGGCATGACGATCTTGATCGTGCGTCACGGCGAGACCGACGGCAACGCGGCGCGCGTGCTGCAACGCCCCGAGGTGCCGCTCAACGGTCGCGGCATGCGCCAGGCGGAATTGCTGGCGCAGCGGCTGTCGACTCATGGCTTCGTCCACATCCTGTGCAGCGATTTGCCGCGTGCCCGCATGACGGCCGAGCCGCTCGCCGCCCGCTCCGGAATTGCAATCGAAGAAAGCCCGCTGCTGCAGGAGCGAAATTTCGGCGATATCCGCGGCATGGCTTATGCGGCGTTGCCCGAAAATCCGTTTGGACCCGATTTCGCGCCGCCCAACGGCGAAGACTGGCCGACATTTCACGCGCGCGTCGCGGCTGCTTTCGCCTTCATCGTGGAGCGGCGCCGCAGCATAAACGGCACGTTGGTCGTGGTCACCCACGGCCTGGTCTGCAGAGCCATCGCCGAGCGGCATGCGTTGCTGCCTCACGGCGTCGTTGCCCCCGAGCGCTTCGATAATACGAGCGTCACCGTGCTCCACGAAGACGTTCCGCACGCGGTCAGCTTGATCAACTGCACGCGGCATCTCACGACGGCGCTCGAAGCGGACCAAGCCGGCGGCCGGGCTTGATGATACGGTTTTCCGGATGCGGCGCAGCGCGAAGCGGTGCGCCGCCGATCCGGGACCGCTCTGGACTTCGAGTATGCGGCGATCCCGGGTCTGCAGCGCACCGCTTCGCGCTGCGCTGCGCCCGGGAAACACCATCACCTGGCACCTTCCATCACCGGCAAGGTCAGCGCCGACGGATACTGCGCCGAGTGATAGAGCGTGTCGGTGCCGATCTTGTTGGGCGCGTAGTAATGCGTCCAAAGGACGTCCGTCACCGCCGAGTCGCCGTTGACGATTTCGAGCCGGACGCGGCTGCCCTTCTTGAAGCGGTGCGCCATCGGTTCGATGCCGATGTCGAACCGATAGATTTTTCCAGGCTCGATCGGCGTCGGATCGCTGTGGCTGTGATACGGCTCCATCGCCGTCGACTTTTTCGGATCGAGCGCGCGGTGCGAGGCGCGCAGCCAGCCCTTGGTGATCCAGAACGACGGCGGATTGAGCCCCTTGGCACGGTCGTCGGCCGATTGCGGCATCTGCTCCGAGAGCTTGACGAAGAAGTCCATGTCGTTGCGGCTCGACGCGGCGTGCAGCACGAGCTTGATCGGCCCGGCGATTTCGAGATCCTGTTCGAGCGGCGCGGTGGTGAAGGTCAGCACGCGGCGCGCCGGATCGGGCTGGTTGTTCGGCCCGAAGCCGACGACGCCGAGCATCCAGCCCGGGTTGGGATAGGTGTAGGACGTCTTGTCCTCGCCGGATGCGCCCTGCCGCACCAGCGAGCCGTCGTTGAGCGAGGTCACGCTGCCGGACTTCTCGGCGCTTAGCTGCCAGGTGACGTAGCGCACGCCGGGCGGCGGCCAGGTCTCCGCCGTGCGCACCGCGTCGGCGCCGCGGACGAAATATTCCACCGCCGGGCGTTTGGAATATTCGGTGTCGAGCCCTTTGAGATAGTGATCGTAGAACGGCAGCAACAGCTTTTCGTGCAGCTCCGGACTGTTGAACTCACGGTTGGCGACAAAGGCATTGACCGGTCCGATCATCTTCAGCTTCTTCGGCCCCTTGGCGCGGCGGAAGCCGTCGATATTGCCGCGGGTGTGCAGATCGACCTTGCCCCAGACGCCGACCGAATAGAGCGGCGCCTCGATCTCGTCGAGGCGCTCGGCGGCGCAGCGCTCGCGCCAGAACGCGTCGTAGGTCGGATGCTGCTGCAGCAGCAGATTGAGGTCGCAGGTCTGCTCGCGCGGATGCTCGCCATTGGCCGGGTGGCGATTGATGATGCGGTTCTGGTTCCACCAATAGCTGCCGAAGAAATCGCCCAGGATGCCGCCCTGATAGACCGAGGCGCGGTACGGATCGTTCAGGCCGTCGAAGGCGGCGATGCAGGCGAGCGACGGCGGCTGCTGGATCGCCATCCACCATTGCGACATGCAGAAATAGGATTGGCCGATGCCGCCGACCTTGCGGTTCGACCACGGCTGGCGGCCGAGCCATTCGATGACGTCGTAGAGGTCCTTTTGCTCGTTGTTATCGAGCAGGCGGAATTCGCCGCCGGACTTGCCGCAGCCGCGGATGTCCATGTGGGCGTAGACGTAGCCGCGCGCCACATAGAGCCCGATCGGCCCGGTCTCGCGCCAGAGAAATTGCGGCGTCGCCGGCAGCGTGTTGTTGTCGTAGCGGTACGGCGACGGCGCCAGCACGGAGGGGAACGGCCCGGCGCCGTCGGGCATATACAGCGCTACCGCGATCTCGACGCCGTCGTGGACTTTGATTTTGACTTCGCGCGGTTTCAATTGAGAAGCTTCGGCCATCGATTTCCCCGACAAGCATGAAACATAAAGCGCAAGGGCGCGGAGCATAGAAAGGCAGCACGAAGCGAGCAATGCGGTCCGCGCGCAGCGTCCTTCCCCGCGAATGCATATGCTCTCGCTCTCGCGATGCGATCGCATCCGAGTTGTCCGCACCAAAGCCACGAATGTCTTTCGCCTCCAGACAATAAGGGGAGGCGGAGCGCCGGAAGGCGCGCACGGATGGGCCGCGCTTGCGAAGCGCGGCGCGCGCCTTGCGATCGGCGCGCTCGCCTCTCGGCGCTCCACCGCGGCTCTGGCCTCGGCACCGCAGCGCCGAAGCTCAATCCAGGCCGCGCTTCACGCGATGGGATGCGAAGGCGTTACCTCCGCCCGGAACACCGCGCTTAAGCGAAGCACCTCGCGCGCCGGTCGTAATGCCGGCGGGGTCGATGCCCGGACCGCCCGGGAGCGCAGGTGACGAGCCCGCGCCCGCAGGAACCGCACCCGCCCCGTCAGTCGGCGT
>JASHQO010000346.1 GCA_030039105.1 Xanthobacteraceae bacterium | reverse complement strand
GTCGATCACCTTGTCGGGATCGGTGCTGCCCGCCTTCTCCACCGCCTTCACCCACATGTGGAAGCCGATGTAGTGCGCTTCCATCGGATCGTTGGTGGTGCGCTTCGGGTTCTTGATGAAGTCGTGCCAGTCCTTGATGAAGGCGGCGTTGGCCGGCGTCTTGATCGACTCGAAATAGTTCCAGGCCGCGAGGTGGCCGACCAGCGGCTTGGTGTCGAGACCGGCGAGCTCTTCCTCGCCGACCGAGAACGCCACCACCGGAATGTCGGTGGCCTTGATGCCCTGATTGCCGAGCTCCTTATAGAACGGCACGTTGGCGTCGCCGTTGATGGTGGAGACCACCGCGGTCTTCTTGCCGGCCGAGCCGAATGCCTTGATTTTCGACACTTCGGTCTGCCAGTCGGAGTAACCGAACGGCGTGTAGTTGATCATGATGTCCTCGTCGGCCACGCCCTTCTGCTTGAGGTAGGCTTCGAGGATCTTGTTGGTGGTGCGCGGATAGACGTAGTCGGTGCCTTCCAGCACCCAGCGCTTCACCGAGCCGCCGTCGGCGCTCATCAGATAATCGACCGCGGGTATGGCCTGCTGGTTCGGCGCGGCGCCGGTATAGAACACATTGCGCTCGCTCTCTTCGCCTTCGTACTGCACCGGATAGAACAGGATGCTGTCGAGCTCCTTGAATACCGGCAGCACCGACTTGCGTGACACCGAGGTCCAGCAGCCGAACACCACGGCGACGTGATCCTTGCTGATCAATTCGCGCGCCTTCTCGGCGAATAGCGGCCAGTTCGAAGCCGGATCGACCACGACCGGCTCGAGCTTCTTGCCAAGCAGGCCGCCCTTCTTGTTCTGCTCGTCGATGAGCATCAGCATCACGTCCTTCAGCGTCGTCTCGCTGATCGCCATGGTGCCGGAGAGCGAGTGGAGGATGCCGACTTTGATGGTGTCCTCGGCTTTGGCCGGCAGCGCCGCCAAGACACCAAGGGCCAGACCCGCCGCGGCGGCGAGCCAGCGGCGCGCCTTCGGAGCAAGTGAATGAGTGCAGTCTTTGAACATGGAGAAGCCTCCCGTTGGTCGGGCGAGCGCGCGGATGGCGCCCTTCCGGCAACGCGTCGCAAGCGGTGTGCCAATTTCTGGAGGCCTTAAGTGTTTGATATTGCGGTACTACCCAAGAGCACCGACAACGCCCGCTAAATATTCAGCAGGCACGGCCTGCTTTTTGGGCAGCCGCAGCTCCGTGTGGCGAATCGGATGGCGTAATTCTCGCAGGTTGCCGCTCTTGTCCTCTTGCCCGCCTGCCGAGCCGGCGGTCGCATTCACCGTCCGGAGCGCTTGCGCAGGATTGCGCCCAGGACGTTCGAATAATCGTCAGTCCAAACTCTGACACCGGGTGCCGGCTCGGCCATATGCCAACCGGCCTGCCCTGGCAGGTCGCCGAGATCGCCGCTCTTTCGCGCCGGCACCGCGACCGACGGGTTTGCCTTGTAGTCGAACGGCGCCACGGCGGGACGATGCGCGATAGTGGAGTGGCGCAAGGATATTCATCGAAAAGGTCGGCGCAGGAGCCTTCGGCGCGCGCCGCACCGGTCGCGCACTGCGCGAGCAGCGGCGCCGGCCAAACGATGCTCCGCCGTCCCATCATGATCGATATCGTTCGTCCCGGTCTGAGCGCCGCGTTGCGTGGCTTGGTGTGCGGACGGATAATATCGCTTCACCCGGGATGTGAATTATGAACCGTCGAAGTTTCCTCGAAGGATTCATGGGCTGCGCCGCTCTGCCGCTTGGCGGCGCCGCGCGGACTCTTGCCCAATCGGCATCGACGAAAACCATCCGGGTTGATGTCGATGCGCGCAGGAGGCTTGGGCGGATAGCCGACGACTTCATCGGGCTCGGCTACGAGATTTCATCGGTAGCGACGCCGGGCCTGCTCAGCGGCAAAAATCGCGTCAACGTGCGGCTCGTGCGCGGGCTCGGCGCCAACGGCGTCATCCGCATCGGCGGCATTACGTCGGACCGCGCGTCGTTTGCTCCCGATGCTGTTGCCTCGCCTGCCGCAAAAGCCACCGTGATCGACAGCGAAAGCCTCCGCGATCTTGCCGGCTTTCTCGATGCCACGGGCTGGCGGCTGATCTGGGGATTGAACCTCGGCAGCGGCAACGAGCAAAGCGCCGCCGACGAGGCGGTCGCGGTCGCAGCCGCCGTCAAGGACAAGCTGCTCGCCTTCGAGATCGGCAACGAACCGGACGGCTTTGCCGGCGACACATTCAACGCCCATCGCCCGCGAACTTATGACTACGACGATTTCCTGAGCGACTATCGCGCCTATAAGGCCGCGATTCGCAGCAAGCTGCCCGGCGCGCCGTTTGCCGGTCCGGACGCCTCGTACCGGACCGACTGGGTGACGCGCTTTGCCGCCGACGAAGGCGGCGATCTGCGATTGCTCACGCGGCACTATTATCGCGCCGGCGCCAATAATCCGTATCTCGACAAGCTGATCGGCGCTGGGCCGAACGTTGCTCCGGAGCAGCGCGCAGGTTACGAGGCGCGGCGAAAGCGCAATAAGATCGAGATGCTGCTGCGCGCGGACCCGAACGTCCGCGGCTTCCTGGACGAAATTTCGTCCGTGTCGCGCCTCCCGCTCCGCGTCTGCGAAGCCAATTCACTTTACGGCGGCGGGCAGCCCGGCGTGAGCGACGTGTTCGTGGCCGCGTTGTGGGCGCTCGATTTCATGTGGGTGCTGGCCGGCGGCGGCGCCGTCGGCGTGAACATGGAAACTGGCGTCAATCACCTTGACTTCATCAGCTACTACTCGCCGATCCGCAACGCTTCCGGCGCGGCGGTTTCGGTCGCCCCCGAATATTACGGCATGCTGGCCTTCGCCCATGGCAGCCGGGGCGACCGTGTCGCGCTCGATTACGACACCGGCGGTGTCAACCTCACAGCCTACGCGACCGCCGATCGCGGGCGACTCGCCGTGACGCTGATCAACAAGGACCAATCCGCCGATGCCGATGTCACGATCGGCGCCGATCGTGCGTTCCATAACGCAATCGCGCTGTGGCTGAAAGGCCGCGCGTTGGACAGCGCCGACAGCGTCACTTTCGGCGGCAGCGTGGTCGCCGCAGATGGAAGCTGGACGCCAAACAACATCGAGTCGATCCGCGTCGCCGACGGCATTTGCGCGATCCACATGCCGGCCGCCAGCGCTGCCATTGTGAAATGGGACGCGTAGTGGCTAAGCGGCTGTGGCTGCGGTGATCGCCAGGAATGCTTGCTCGACGGTGGCGGCGCCGGCGTCTTTGACGAACCGAGCCGGCGTCGTATCCGCCAGCACCTTGCCGCGATGCAGCACGATCACCCGGTCGGCGTCCGCCACCTCGTCGCACAGATGCGTCGCCCACAGCACCGCAACCGAGCGCTCCGCCCGCATGGTCAGGATCAGCTTGAGCAGATCGCCCCGGCTCGCCGGGTCGAGACCGACGGTCGCCTCATCCATCAACAGCACGCGCGGCGCGTGCAGCAGCGCGCGGGCAAGCTCGACGCGGCGACGGTTGCCGCCGCTCAGTTGCGCCGCTTTGTCTTGCGCCCGCTCGGCGAGGCCGAGCCGCTTCAGCTCCGCCTCGATGCGCGGCTTGGCGACGGCGCGCGAAATGCCGTGGAGGCCGGCATGAAACAGGAGGTTGCCGGTCACCGTCAGCTCGAGATCGAGAGTGGGCTGCTGGAATACGATGCCGAGCTTCGCCAGGGCCGGCACCGGATCGCGCAGCATGTCGTGCCCCATGATCTCGATCTGGCCGGAATCCGGCACGAACAAGCCGGACAATAGTTGGAACAGCGTCGTCTTGCCGGCGCCGTTCGGACCGAGCAGCGCGATGAACTCGCCGGGCGCGGCCGTGAACGATACGCCATCGACGGCGCGAATCGCCCCATAGGTCTTGACGACGCTGTCGAGCAGCAGCGCCGGCGCACCTCCGTCCGTTGCCATTTGTTCTCCCGCCCTTGCCTTGCCCGATCTCCTTAATAAGACGTAGGCTCGGGCGGAAGCAATAAATGGTCGTCCAATGCTCAGACTGATCGCGGCGCTTGGCTTGCTCGTCGCTCCGACGCTTGCACTTACCCCGGCCGCGGCCAAGGATACCGGCTTGATCTATGTCAGCAACGAGAAGAGCAACAACATCCTCGTCATCGATCCGAAGACCTACAAGGTCGTCAACGATATCCCGGTGTCGCGGCGGCCGCGCGACATGCATTTCAACGCCGATCACAGCAAGCTCTACATCGCCTGCGGCGACGACGACGTCATCGACGTGCTCAATGTCGCGACCGGAAAGATCGTCGACAAGCTCGTGACCGGATCGAGCCCTGAGACTTTCGCCGTGGATGAAGCGCGACGGCGCATCTACGTCTCCGACGAGGAGGCCTCGACGCTCGCGATCATCAACATAGACAAGAACATCATCGAAAAAGAGGTGCCGACCGGCGCCGAGCCGGAAGGCGTGATGGTCAGCGAGGACGGCAAGACGGTCTATGTGACGTCCGAGGTCGGCGACCTGGTTCATGAGATCGACGCCGACGGCGGCTATGTGACCAAGGACGTTGTGGTCGGCACCCGGCCGCGCCGCTTCGCCGCGACACCCGACGGCAAGGAGCTTTGGGTGTCGACCGAAATGGCCGGCGAGGTCACCATCATCGACCGGCAAAAGTTCGCGGTCGCCGGCAAGATCGATTTCCTGCCGCCAGGCATGCGCCAGACCGACGTCACGCCGGTCGGTCTCGTCATGACCAAGGACGGCAAGACCGCCTATGTCACGCTCGGACACGCGGCTCATGTCGCGGTTGTCGACGTGCCGACGCGCAAGGTGCTGGGCTATATCCTGGTCGGCAAGCGCTCATGGGGCATCACGCTGTCGCGCGACGAAAAAACTCTCTACGTCGCCAACGGGCTGGGCGACGACGTCACCATCGTCGATACGGCGAGCCGCAAAGCGATCGTGTCGGTGCCGGTCGGCCGCGTTCCGTGGGGCATCGTCGTCGATGAGTAGGACCAGCGTGCCGCCGCGATGGGCCGGCGCCGGCTCACTCCTGGTCATGGCCTTGACAGCCACGGCCGTGGCGCAGAATGCGCCGGCACCGCCGGCCGCGCCACAACAGCACGTCAGGATCGCGTTCGTCCAAGTCGACAACGATCCGCGCTATGCGCCGATCCAGGCCAGCGACCGCATCATCCTCAAGGCGCCCGAGCATCCGTTTACCGGCGCCCAGGTCGGGATCGACGAGGCTGCGCCGCTGGTGCGCATCCTCAACACCGACTTCGCGCTCGATCGCATCGCGGTCAAATCACCGGTCGACGTGACGCCGGCGGTCCAGCAAGCCGCCGTCGCCGGCACCCATTTTTTCCTGATCGATGCGCCCGCGGAAGCCTATCGTCCGCTAGCGGCAGCGATGCATGGCCGCGACGTGCTTCTCTTCAACGTCTCCGAACCGGACGATGCGCTGCGGCGCGAGCTTTGCGCGGCCGAGTTCGTTCACGTCTATCCGAGCCGTGCCCAGCTCATGGACGGTCTGGTCCAATACATCGTGTCGCGCAAATGGACGAACCTCCTCGAACTCCAAGGGCCTAGCGCCGCCGACTTGGCAATGACGGCCGCGTTCGAGCACTCGGCGCAGAAATTCGGCGCCAAGATCGTCGCCCAGCAGAAGTTCAAGCCCGGCACCGACCCGCGTGATCGCGAGCAGAACGACCCGGCGCTGCTCAGCGCGATCAATCGCGATTTCGACGTCGTCTTCGTCGCCGACAGCGATTTCGATTTCGTCCGCACTGTGCCCTATCACCTCCTGCGGCCGCGCCCAGTCGTCGGCAGCATCGATCTTGAGCCGGTGGCGTGGCATTGGACCTGGGACCACAACGGCGCGCCGCAGGTCAATTCGCGGTTCGAAAGGCGCGCCAGTGGCCGCCGCATGGAGGGCCCCGACTGGGCCGCCTGGGTCGCGGTGAAGATGATCGTGCAAGCGGTGCTGCATATCCGCTCCGTCGATTTTGCAGCGGACCGCGGCTTCATCCTCGGCGGCGGTACTTTCGACGGCGACAAGGGCCTTGCCGTGAGTGTGCGGCCTTGGGATCATCAAGTCCGCCAAGCGGTGCTGCTGGCCGCCCCCTACGAGGTGGTCGCCAGTGCGCCGATCGAGGGCTTTCTGCATCAGACCAACGAGCTCGACACGCTCGGCGACGATCAGCCGGAGTCGGCGTGTCATCTGAACCGCTAAAGCATGATCCCGAAAAGTGGCAACCGGTTTTCGGAAAAGATCATGTGCAAGCAAAAGGCTAGAGCGGCATGACGATTCGACCAAAACTCATGCCGCTCTAGCCAAGGCGCCAAATGCCCCTCATCCACGTCATGCGCGCGCTGCGCGCCGTCACCATGCGGGAGCTGCTCAAATTCGTGCAGCAGCGCGGCAGGCTGCTGTCGGCGCTGGTACGGCCGCTGATGTGGCTCGCGGTGTTTGCCGCCGGTTTCTACAACGTATTCGGCGTCTCGATCATTCCACCCTACAAGACCTACATCACGTATCAGGTCTACATCGTGCCCGGCCTGCTCGGGATCATTCTTCTGTTCCACGGCATGCAATCCTCGCTGTCGATGGTGTACGACCGCGAGATGGGGGTGATGCGGCTTCTGCTCACCGCGCCGTTGCCGCGCTGGGTGCTGCTGGCCTGCAAGCTCGTCGCCGGCACGGCACTGTCGGTTATCACCTGTTACGCGTTTCTTCTGGTCTGCATTCCGTTCGACGTGACGTTTGCCCCTATCGGCTGGCTCGAGGTGCTACCGGCACTGATCATTTCCGGGCTCATGCTCGGCGCGCTGTGGCTGTTCCTGTCGGTGTATATCCGACAGGTCGAGAATTTCGCCGGCGCCATGAACTTCGTGATGTTTCCGATGTTTTTCTTTTCCTCGGCGCTTTATCCGTTGTGGAAATTGCGCGAGGGTGGCTCCGAGTTGATCTATTATGTGTCGCTGGCGAACCCCTTCACCTATGCGGTCGAGCTCATCCGCTTCGCCCTTTACGGCATGTTCGAGCCGCTATCGGCGGCGGTAGTCGCCGGCACCGCGATTCTGTTCTTTCTGCTCGCCGTGCTCGGCTATAACCCGCAACGCGGGATGCTTCGCCGCGCCGTGCAAGCGCAGCCGGCTTAGGCCCGCGCCGTATTCGCTTTGCGCGATAGCTCGTCGCGGATCGCCGCGACTTCAGCCTCGGTGCGGGCGCTGCGCGGATTTTGAATCGGCATCGTAGTCAGCAAGCGCGCCGGACTGCCGGAGAGCAAAAAGATGCGATCGGCGAGTCCGATCACTTCGTCGACGTCGTGGCTGACCAGAAGGGTCGTGACCGGCCGGCGCGAGACCAACTCGGCAAGCTCTCCGCGCAGCCGCGTCGCGAGCTCCGCATCAAGCGAGACGAACGGCTCGTCGAGCACCAGGAGTTCGGGCTCAACCGCGAAGGCGCGCGCCAGCGCCACCCGGCGCGCCAGCCCGACCGAAAGCTCGCCGGGATAGTGGCTGCGATGCGCGGCGAGCCCGAGCGTGCCGAACAGGCCATCCAACACGGCGTCACTCGCCAGTGGCGCCGCAAGCCGCACATTCTCTTCGACGGTGCGCCACGGCAGCAGGCGCGGTTCCTGAAATACGACGCCGAGCCTGCCGTGGGCCGGCAGCCGCACGGTGCCCTCGAAGTCGACATCGAGGCCGACGATGATGCGGAGCAGCGTGGTCTTGCCGCAACCCGACGGGCCGATCAACGCCGCGACTTCACCGCTCGCGACCGCGAGCGCGATGTCGCCGAGCACTTGAAGGTCGTCGCCGGAAACCCTGCGATAGGTTTTGCGCTTGATATGGACTTCAAGAGGGTCTTGGTCGCCAGCGCGAGACATATCGTTCAAACGGCTGCACCACGAATGTTTCGATCGCGAGCATGACGGCGACGAAGGCCAGAGCATAGGCCATGATTTTGGTGACGTCGAACAGCTCGAAAGCCGTGCCGATCTCGAAGCCCACTCCGTTCGGCCGCCCCAGAAGCTCGACGATCAGCACGATTTTCCAGACTAGCGACAGCCCGGACCGCGAAGCGGCCGCGAGATACGGCGACAGTTGCGGCAGCATGACGTGACGGAAGCGTTTCCACCGGCTCATGCGGAACACGCGCGCCATTTCCTCGAGATTGCGGTCGAGCGCGCGCGCCCCCTCCCGCACCGTCACCGTGGCCAGCGGCAGCTTATTGAGGACGACGGCGGCCAACGCCGCCGTTTCGGTCAGGCCGGCCCAGATGTAGGCCAAAACAATGATGACCAGCGCGGGCAGATTGAGCAGCAGCACCAGCCATGGATCGCCGATGCGATCCACCGTGCGACGGCGGCCCATGGCCAGCCCGAGCATCGTGCCGAGCACCATGGCGATCGCGAACGCCGCAGCAACGCGAGCGAGCGTGACGCCGAGATTGAAGGCGAGCGCGCCGGAGCGCGCTTCGGCGACCATGGCGAGCCCGACCGTTTGCGGGTCCGGCAACAGCCGCGGGCCGGCGAGCCGCGAGCCCAGGAACCAGATCGCCAGCAGCAGCGCGATCGAGCCGAGCCGCAGCGCCGCATTCATTCAGTTGACCCCGGCGTATAAAAAGTCCCTGGATCGAGCTCGCGCGCCTGGCCAACCAAGTCGGCGCCGCCGATATCCGCCAGCACTTTGTACAAAGTGCGGGCATCGGCAATTTCAGCGTCGAGCGGCCGCCGCGGAATGCCTTCAAGATAGCGCTGCCGATAAACGTCGAGCGCACCCTCGCCGTTTGCCGCAACGCGCGGCGCGAGCCGCTGCCACTCGTCAGGCGAATTCGCCAGAATGTCCTTGGCCTCTTTCGTTACGGCGAAGAAACGATCGAGCAGCGAACGGTTGTGCGCCGCCCATTTGCCGTTGAACACGTAGCCGACCATGGCCACCGGACCGACGGCGCCCAGGCTCTTTACCACGTCGTCCATGGCGACGGCGCGCCGCATGCCGGCCCCCTCCAGCTCGGCGCAGAAATTCCAGAACGTCAGCGTGGCGTCGGTCTCGCCTTGCAAAGCTTTCTGCTGCAACAGCGGTGGCGCGCCGTACACGACGTTTGCCTCGGTTTTGAGATCGATACCGGACCGGCGCGCCAGCGCCTGCAGCAGCAGCCAGCTTTTGTCGAGCGGTCCACCGGCAACGGCGAGCTTTTTACCCTTGAGATCGGCAATGCCGCCAATCGGCGCATAGGCCGGCACCATCACGGCGCCGAGCGCGCTCGAATAAGGAAAGAACACCACATCATCGCCGAGCGCACGCTCGCGCGTGACCCAGAGCCAATCCGACAGCATCAGATCGACGGAGCCGCTTTCGAGCGCGATCTTGCCGGCCTCGGTGCTGGCAAGCTCGGTGGTTTCAATGGCGATGTCGGCTTGCCGGTCGAGCCCGTGCGCCTTGAGGACATCGAGCTCCCAGGCAAGCGTCCCGGTCTTCTGCGCGGCGATGCGAACGCGATCGGCCGCGACCGCGCCCGATGCGGCAAACGTTGCGGCGGCGACCAGGAGCGCCAGAGACAACACGCCGTACCACCGTCCGCCGTTCTTTTGCACGCTCTTGCCTCACCATTTGGCAGGTCGCCGGCGCCATGGGGCC
>JASHQO010000345.1 GCA_030039105.1 Xanthobacteraceae bacterium | reverse complement strand
GCGCCCCCGCGCCAGCCGCTCCGGCTGCCGCTGCGCCGTCCGTCGCGGCGCGGCAGTCCAATGGCGCCGCGACTAGAGACGTCAAGCCCAGCGAGCCGAGACGCATCACGCCGCGCAGCCCGCGCTCGGCGCTCGAGCCCGATACGGTCGAGCCGCCGATCCGTCGGTCGCGCAGCGTGCGGCACCCTCTGGTCGTGATCGGCAACACTGTCGTCAGCCTGTTCTTGCTGCTCGCTGTCGTGATCGGCGCTGCGCTTTTCCTCGGCAAGCAGCGGTTCGACGCGCCCGGTCCGCTGGCGCAAGACAAGATCGTCAACATTCCGCACGGCTCGGGCATCCGCGATATTGCCGACGTGCTGCAGCGCGAGGGCGTCATCGACCAGCCCTGGGTGTTCATCGGCGGCGTGCTGGTGCTTAAGGCACGCGAGGATCTCAAAGCCGGCGAATATCAGTTCAGTGCCCATGCCAGCTTGCGCGACGTGGTCGCGACCATCGTCGACGGCAAGGTCGTCGCCCATCAGATCAGCATTCCCGAGGGTCTGACCTCCGAGCAGATCGTCGCGCGGTTGCTGCAGGATGACATCCTGGTCGGCAACATCAAGGAAATCCCGCGCGAGGGCACTCTGCTGCCCGACACCTACAATTTCAGCCGCGGTATCACCCGCGAGCAGATCATCCAGCGCATGCAGGCGTCGCAGCAGCGTCTGCTCAAGGAGATCTGGGACCGTCATTCGCCCGATTTGCCGCTCAAGACGGCAGATCAGCTCGTGACGCTGGCTTCGATTGTCGAGAAGGAAACCGCCAAGGCCGACGAACGCACGCGGGTCGCGGCGGTGTTCGTCAATCGGCTGAACAAGAAGATGCGGCTGCAGTCGGACCCGACCATCATCTACGGGCTGGTCGGTGGCAAGGGCACGCTGGGGCGGCCGATCATGAAGAGCGAGATCGATCAGCCGACGCCGTACAACACCTACCAGATCGACGGCTTGCCGCCGGGACCGATCTGCAATCCCGGCCGAGCCTCGCTCGAAGCGGCGGCAAACCCGGCGCGAACGCGCGAGCTTTATTTCGTCGCCGATGGCAGCGGCGGCCACGTCTTCGCCGAAAGTTACGATCAGCATCAAAAGAACGTAGCGCGGCTGCACCTGATGGACGTCGATCAGAAGGATCGCGCCCCGGTCGATCTCGTTACGCCGCCGCCTGCTCCGGCCGCGGCTGCTCCGGCGGCGGCGCCCGCCGCGGCATCGCCACCGCACCACCCGACCACCACCCGGCATAATCCGACCGCGCCATCGGCGCCCGCCCAGGCTGCTCAGCCCGGTCAGTGAACGCGTGGCGCCGTCGCCAATCCACGATTGCCGCTTTTGTTTGTGGTCGAAACTCTTGTGAGCGTGAGGCGCCGCCGCTAAGTTCGGCGCGCTTTTTCACTATGCTGCCGGAGATTCGTCGCCATGGCGCTGTCGAGCATGACCGGATTCGCTCATAGCCATGGCGTCAGTGGGCCCTATGCGTGGGCCTGGGAAATCAAATCGGTCAACGGCAAAGGCCTCGATCTGCGGCTGCGCCTGCCGCCCGGCTGGGACGCGGTCGAGGCCGGCGTGCGCGCGCGCGCCGCCGAGACGCTGACGCGCGGCTCGGTGCAAGCCGGTCTGACGGTGGAACGCAACGGTGCTGTGCCGGTCGCGCGCATCAACGCCGCCGTGCTCGACGCGGTCCTCGCCTCCATGCGCGACCTGTCGCGACGGATCGAAGCGTCGCCACCGACGCTCGACGGCTTGCTCGCGCTCAAGGGCGTGATGGAAGTCGGCGACGTCGAGGAAAGCGAAGACCAGCGGCGCAGCGCTGAAGCGGCGGTGAGCAACGGCTTTGCCGAGGCGATCGGTGCACTCGCCGAGATGCGCCGTCGCGAAGGCGCAGCGCTCGGCCAGGTGCTCACGGCGCGGCTCGAGGAGATCGCGACGCTGGCGCAGCGCGCCGACAAGTCGCCAGGGCGGCAGCCCGACGCGATCCGGGCGCGCCTTGCCGAACAGATCGCGATGCTGCTCGAACAATCCGAGCGCTTCGATTCCGACCGGCTGCATCAGGAAGCGATCCTGATGGCGAACAGGGCCGATGTGCGCGAAGAGCTCGACCGCCTTGCCGCCCATGTCACCCAAGCGCGGCAACTGATCGCCCAGGGCGGACCGATCGGCCGTCGGCTCGACTTTCTCGCCCAGGAGCTCAACCGTGAAACCAACACGCTGTGCGCCAAAGCCAACGATCTCGAGCTCACCAATATCGGGCTTGAGTTGAAGGTCGTCGTCGAGCAATTCCGCGAGCAGGTGCAGAACGTGGAATAGGCGATGGCGCGCAAGTCGGGAAAGAACAAGGCTCAACGCAAAAAGACGATCGCGAGGCGCGGCCTGATGCTGGTGCTGTCGTCGCCGTCGGGCGCCGGCAAGACCACGCTGTCGCGCATGCTGCTCAAGGCCGACCGCAAGGTCGAGCTGTCCATCTCGGTGACGACGCGGCCGAAGCGGCGCGGCGAGATCGACGGTCGCGACTATCACTTTATCGACCGCGTGCGCTTCGACGCCATGGTGAAGGCCGGTGATTTGTTGGAGTGGGCCGAAGTGTTCGGCCATTGCTATGGCACGCCGCGCCGGCCGGTTTACGCCGCCTTGCGGGCCGGCCGCGACGTGCTGTTCGATATCGATTGGCAGGGCACGCAGCAGCTGCGCGAAAAAGCCCGCGACGATCTGGTCAGCGTATTCATTCTGCCGCCGAGCGCCAGGGAGTTGGCGCGGCGGCTGCATACCCGCGGGCTCGACGAAGAGGACGTGATCCGCCGGCGCATGGCCAAGGCATCCGGCGAGCTTAGCCACTGGGCCGAATACGACTACGTCATCATCAACGACGCGCTCGATCACGCGTTCGCCGACGTGCGCGCGATCCTGACGGCTGAACGCATGAAGCGCGTGCGCCAGGGTGGCCTCACCGAATTCGTGCGCGGGCTGCAGGCGAAGCTTTGAGTTGGCATACTCGCTGCGATCGGGCGCTACTGGACTGCAGGGTCATCGGCGACGGCAACGCAATCTAAATTATCGATCTGTGATATCATTCTTCGCAATCAGAAGATTTTACCTATTCTTCTTAGCTGCCCAATAAATTTGCAGCAGGCCGGTTTGTGAGCGAACGCCCATCAGAATGCCCATGCACCCGCGTGCGGCAGCGCGTTCTGGTGTCAGCAGCAGAATCGGCGGGGATGACGCCGACTACTGTGCTTTAAGGGGGATCCGATGCGCCTTTCGTCTTTGCGGCTGGGTATGAAGCTGTTTATCGCGGTCGCAATTCCATTTCTCGTCGCGTTGGCGCTGACCGGATACCATCTGCTGTTGAAGTGGGATACCAGATCGGAGATCGTCAAGCTGCGTGGCTTGGCCGCGGGCGTCGCCGAGATCAGTCGTTTCATCCATGAGATGCAGCGCGAGCGTGGCGCATCCGCGGTTTTTGTCGGCAGCAGAGGCGAGCAGTTGCGCGCGGAACTGCCCAAGCAGCGTCAGCTTACCGACGAGCATCGCGGCGCCGCGCTCGATTTCATGAAGCAGTTGCGCGCGTCGGCCACGACCGACGCCATGTCTGCCGGTGTTGCAGCGGCCGAAAACGCCGTCGGCGAGCTGGATACCAAGCGCAAGCAGATCGATTCTCTGGCAATCACCGCGCCGGAGTCGAATACCTATTTTACGATGTCGATCGCCAAGTTGCTGGCACTGACCGGCGAGATCACCAAGGCAAGCAACCGCAGCGACGTGACGGTGGCAATTTCCGCCTATGTTGCCTTCATGAACGGCAAGGAGCTGGCCGGGCAAGAACGCGCAACCAGCGCGGCGGGCATTTCGGTCGGCAAATTCGACAGCGCCGGCTATGTGCGCGTGCTCGGGCTTCGCGCCGCGCAGGAATCGTACTTCAGCGTCTTTGAAGCTGCTGCAACCCCGGAACAGATCGCCTTCTTCAAAAAGACCGTGTCCGGTCCCGTAGTCGAGGAGCTAGCAAAAATGCGCGAGGCGATCGCGGACCGCGGCCTGGTCGGAGATCTGGGCTTTGACGGTAAAGCCTGGTATCAGACCGCGACCGCGCGCATCGATCTGTTAAAAGTCGTCGAAGACCGTCTCGCCGACGATCTCGATGCCTTGACCGCGGCCATCCAAGCCGATGCGACAAAAAGTCTCGTGCTGCTGACCGTCATGATCGCGGCCGCGCTGCTCGTCTGCTTCGTCGTCGTGCTGCTCATCGGGCGCGATATCACGCGGCCGGTCAATGCCCTCACGGGCGCGATGCGCGAGCTGGCGCGCGGCAATTATCAGACCGACATTCCCGGCACCGAGCGCAAGGACGAGCTTGGCCAGATGGCGGGATCGGTCCTCGTCTTCAAGGAGGCGGGCATCGAGAAGGCTACGCTCGAAGAGCAAGCCGAGATGCAGCGCAAGGCGAGCGAGGAGGAGCGCGCCAGGAACGCCGCGGAGCAGGCCAGGGCCGCCGAAGAGCGGGCGGCCGAGCAGGCCAAGACTGCTGCGGAGCAGGCACGGGTGGTCGAGAACTTGGCGCAAGGGCTGGCTAAGATTTCCGAGGGCGACCTCACGGTACGCCTGCGCGACGGCTTCACCGAGGCCTATCGCCAGATCCGCGACGATTTCAACGTCACCGTCGAGCACCTGCAGGAGACTATCGGGTCGATCGTCGGCGCGGCGCGCGAAGTCACCGGCGCATCGAGCGAGATTTCCGCAAGCACGACCGACCTGTCGCAGCGCACCGAGGAACAGGCGGCAAGCCTCGAAGAGACTTCGGCCTCGATGGAGCAGATTTCGGCGACCGTGAAGAAGAACGCTGAGAATGCCCAGCACGCCGACCGGTCGGCCGCCGGCACCCGCGAGATCGCCGACCGCGGCGGCCAGGTGGTGGCCCGGGCGGTCGATGCCATGGCCCGCATCGAGGAATCCTCGCGCAAGATCTCCGACATCATCGGCGTGATCGACGAGATCGCCCGACAGACCAATCTGCTGGCGCTTAACGCCGCTGTCGAGGCGGCCCGCGCCGGCGAAGCGGGCCGCGGCTTCGCCGTGGTCGCGTCCGAGGTGCGCAGCCTGGCGCAGCGCTCCTCGCAGGCGGCGAAGGACATCAAGGACTTGATCACCAGCAGCAACAGTCAGGTGCAGGACGGCGTCGACCTCGTCAACAAGGCGGGTACCGCGCTCAACCAGATCGTCGGCTCGATCAAGGAGGTTGCCGCCATCATTTCCCAAATCGCCTCGGCCAGCATGGAGCAATCGGGCGGCATCGAGCAGATCAACAAGGCGCTGGCTCAGATGGATGAGATCACGCAACAGAACTCCGCCCTGGTCGAAGAGAGTGCGGCGGCAGCCAAGATGCTGGACAGCCAGGCCGCGGCCATGAGCGCGAAGGTCGGCACGTTCCGGATCGGCACGCGTGACGATCGCGCGGCCGAGCCGACGGCGGACACGGCGGCAGCCTGATCCGCGCTCAGGCTGTCAGCACGGTGCGGCCGAGGATTTTGCCGGCGCGCAGATCGTCGAGCGCGGCTTGCGCCTCGGCTAGCGGCCGGGCGTGGGTCGGGATCGGCGCGATCTTGCCGGCACGCGCCAGTCCGATCAGTTCGCGGGCCTGGGCTAGCGTGCCGGTAAGCGTGCCTTCGATCGTCATGGCCTTGATCGCGAACATGGCGGCGGCCATGGAGAACATGCCGCCGAGGAGGCCGCTGACCACGACCTTGCCGCCGCGCGCCAGCACGCCGGTTGTGAATTGCAGCGAACGGTCGGAGCCGACGAAGTCGCAGGCCGCGAGGATGCCGCCGGTCGCCGATACGATGGCGCGGCGCGCTTGCGGATCGGCCGGGTCATAGGCGGCCGACGCGCCGGCGGCTAGCGCCGCTTCCCGCTTCTGCGCATCGATATCGGCGACGATCGGCGGCGTGGCAAACAGCGCCCGCGCAATGGCCAGGCCCATCATGCCGACGCCGCCGAGCCCGATCAGCAGCACCGGGCCGCGCTGGGCATGGTCGCCGAGATGTTTCAGTGCGCCATAGGCGGTGAGCCCCGAGCACATCAAAGGGCCGGCGAAGGCCGGTGCGAGCGGTTCGTATTCGATCAGGTAGCAGGGGTGCGGGATCAGCACATGGCTGGCAAAACCGCCGTCCGCGGCGACGCCGAGATGGCGATGATTTGAGCAGAGGTTTTCCTCGCCGGCGCGACAGGCGGCGCAGGTGCCGCAGCCGATCCACGGATAGACCGCGAAGCGGCGGCCGACGGCGGCGCCCTCGGCGTCCGGGCCGGCGCTTTCGATCACGCCGGCAATCTCGTGTCCCAGCGTGAATGGCAGCGGCCGATCCTTGGTGATGTCGAGCCGCCTGTCGTTGCCAAGGGCGAAATAGCCGTCTTGCAGATGCAGATCGGAATGGCAGACGCCGCAGCGCTCGATGCGGACCAGCACCTCGCTGCCGCGCGGCGTCGGGCAGTCGATGATCGTCTCGCGGAGCGGTTCGCCGTAGGCGACCAGCGATTGGCGGCGTAGCTGTGTCATCGGATGTCCTCACCACGGCGCCAGGCGGCGAGCGCCCGCGCCAACGCCACGAAACCTTCGACCGAAATGTCTTCGGCGCGTTGGGTCGGGTCAAGGCCCGCTGCCGCGATCAGCGCCGCTGCCTCCGTGCCGAGCGCGCGCAGGCTCTGCCGCAGCATTTTGCGCCGCTGTCCGAAGGCGGCCTGGGTGACGCTCTCGAGCACGGCGCGGTCGCACGTTGCCGGCGCCGGCTGTGGCACGAGATGAACCACTGAGGATGTGACTTTTGGCGCTGGCACGAAGGCCGATGGATTGACGTCGAACAGAATGCGCGCCGCGCAGCGCCACTGCGCCAGCACCGATAGACGTCCATATGTTTTCGAGCCCGGCGCGGCGACGATGCGCTCGGCGACTTCGCGCTGGAACATCAGCACGGCACGATCATACCACGGCGGCCACGGCTCGACGCTCAGCCATGAGACCAGCAGCGCGGTCGCGATGTTGTACGGCAGATTGGCGACAACGTGCGTCGGGCCGCCATCAAGGTGCGGGCGCGGATCGAAGGTCAGCGCGTCCGCCGCCACGACCTTGAGACGGCCGGGATAGTGTGCGGCGATTTCCTCCAGCGCCGCGATAGCCCGGTCGTCGCGCTCGATTGCAACGACGCGGCGCGCGCCGAGCGCCAACAGCGCCCGCGTCAGGCCACCCGGCCCGGGGCCGACCTCGAAGACCGTGGCATCGGCGAGCGGCTCGGCGGTCCGCGCGATGCGCTCGGTGAGATTGAGATCGAACAGGAAATTCTGGCTGAGCGATTTGCGAGCAGCGAGGCCGTGGCGGCGAATGACCTCGCGCAGCGGCGGCAGGCCGTCCTTGGCCTTGATCACGACGCAGCGAGCGAGGACGCCGCGCTCTCCGCCATCGCCAGCCGCGCCGCCAGCCTGAGCGCGGCGACGAGACTCGCCGGATCGGCCCGGCCGGTCCCGGCGATGTCGAAGGCGGTGCCGTGATCGGGGGAGGTTCGCACCAGGGGCAGGCCGAGCGTGACGTTGACGGCGTGGTCGAAGGCGAGCGTCTTGATCGGAATCAGCGCCTGGTCGTGATACATGCAGAGCGCAACATCGTAGGTCGCGCGCGCCTGGTCGTGGAATAGCGAGTCGGCGGGCAGGGGGCCGCGGGCATCGATGCCGTCAGCGGCAAGCCGCGCTACCGCCGGCGCAACGATGGCGCCGTCCTCCTCGCCCAAGGTGCCTTCTTCGCCGGCATGGGGGTTGAGGCCGGCGATTGCGAGCCGCGGATGGGCAAGGCCGAATCGCCTGGCGAGATCGCGGGCGACGATGCGGCCGGTGTCGATGATGAGCTCGGTCGTCAATTGCGTGAAGATCTGTCTGAGCGGCAGGTGGATCGTCACCGGCACCACGGCGAGCTCCGGCGACCACAGCATCATCACCGGCCGCAGCGCCTCGCCAGTCGCTTCCTCGACCAGCTTGGCGAGGAACTCGGTATGGCCGGGCTCGGCAAAACCCCAGTTGTAGAGCACGTTCTTGGCCACCGGATTAGTGACCACGGCAGCAGCCGTGCCGGCCAGCGCATCGGCCACGGCGCGGCGGATCGAGGCCACGGCGGCCGGCGCGCTCGAACGGTCGGGCCGGCCCGGCTCGGCGCTGACCGCCACGTCGATGGCGACGACCGGCAGCGCCGAGGCGAACGTCGCCGTGGCTGCTCGCGGCGTCACGGTCTTGATCGGCACATCGAGACCGAGCCGTCGGGCCCGGCTGCGCAAATGATCCGGATCGGCCAACAGGTAGAATGTGGGCACGCCAAGTTCGGCGCGCCGTTGCCAGACGGCAAGCGCGAGGTCGGGTCCGATCCCGGCGGGCTCGCCGAGCGTCAGTGCCAGCGGTTGCAAGGTCTCTTTGGGTCGCTCAATTGCCGATGGATTGTTTGTATTCGATCATGGCCGCACGCCGCAATTGTGCGAGATAGCGCTTGGCCTGGGCGCCGAATTTCTTCTGAAACATCTCGTCACGCACTTCCTTCCTGCCCGGCGTGTCGGATTTGGTCTCTTTCTTGGAGCACAGCGCGAACATCTGAATGCCTTCGGCGGTCTGTTCCGGCGGCGTCAGATGGCCGATATCGGTCTTGTCTAGGATGTCGCGCAGCGCCGGAGGCAGATCGGCCGAGAACTTGGTCACCTGGTCGCGCACCGCGACCTCGGACAGGGCGCGTGCGAATGGAATTCCCTCGGAGCAGGTCTGGAACCGGACGCGCAACGTGTCGGCGTCGCGCTTGCGGGCTTCGTACGCGGAATCAGGCGAGCCGCGCGGCACGACGAAGAGGACCGGGCGCATGATGTATTCATAGCCGACCTGATCCTTGTCTTCGGGCTTGTGCAGATCGAGTTGCGCCTCGACGTCGCTGTCGGCGATTTCGAGGCTGGACTTGTAACGGCCCTTGACCAGCGCGTTCCACGCCAAGTCGGCGCGCAGCTTGTGCTTGAGCGTTCCGGCGCTGGCGCCGCCCTTGGCGAGCATCTCGCTAAGCTTCGCGGTGTCGACGCTCATATGACTGGCGACGCTGGAAAACGAGTTATCGACCTCGGAATCCGGAACCTCGATACCGAAGCGCTTGGCCTCCTTTATTTCCAGAATCTCGTCGATGAGACCGTCAACCGCTTCTTTGCGCGACGGCGCTTTCTGGGTGCTCATCTGGATGAACTTCATGCGTTGTTCGATGTCGAGCGCGGTAATCGGCTCGCCGTCGACCAAAACCACGACCTCTTGTGCGTGGCCCGCCGCGGGAACGGCCAGCAAGCCCGCCGTGGCCAGCGCGGCGGCCGCGAACATTCGGCAAAGCGCAGAAGATCGCGTGCGCGGCATCACCTTCTCCTTCAGCGGCCCGGTCAACGGCGGCTCTGGCCTTTCCCCTTGTCGCGGCAAGAATGAATTATACCAACTCGCGGCAAAATTTAGAACGCCGCCCCAACCGGCGACAAAGTGTCCGGCCCGAGCGTGCGCAGGCTCATCTGTAACATGAAGGAATTATTCGGCTTTGGCGGTCCCGTCGTCACGTAGGTATATCCAGTCAGCCAATTCACCGACAACATGAAGCAGTCGTCGGTGTAGCCAAGGCCGATGCGCGACTGATTGAACTGATGGGCGTAGAGGTCGTAGCGAGCCGAACCGAGCAGGATCCAGTTGTCCGTCAGCTTGAGCGAGGCGCCGCCGAGGATGCCCTGGCGGCGAAACAGAAAGCCAAGGTCGGGTTGCGGTGCATAATTGCCGTACAATACCTGCAGCGACCAGCGATCGAACGTGGCGCGGCTTTCCAGTTCGAGCCGCTCGATCTGGAAGGTCTCTTCATCGAAGCGGCCGCGGGCGGTGAAGGAGTAGACCTGGTTCGGTTGATAGGTGATGCGGCCGACATAGTCGGATGCGGTCTTGTCGAGGCCGCTGTCCAGGCCGGTATTGGTGATGTCGTTGACGCCGGCGGCGAACGAATTTTCGCCGAATAGCTGGTATGACTGCCCGAACATCACGTTCACGGTGCCGGCGCGGTTGAACTGGGCGGTATATTGGAAGCCGACGTTGGCGCGGCCGCCGCCTTCGACCCGGTCCCAGCCGGAGAATTTGTCGACCTTGAACAGATTGCTGTCGTCGAACACCAGGCTCTGGGCATCCTCGTTCGGGAACTTGCCGATCTGGCTCTCGTTCGGCCGCAGGATGAGCTGCGCGATCGGTTCGATGGTCTGCGTGCCCCACGGCTCGGCGTCGACGAACGGATAGCGATACTCGACGCCGGCCACCGGCATGACCCGGGCCAACTCGCTCGATCCGGGCGTGATGTAGTTCGAGACGCCGGGCTGATTTTCGACGTTCAGCGTCGCGAAATCGCCGCGCAGCCCGAAGAACGGCGTGATCTGCTGGCCGTTATTGGTGACGAGCGTGCGGCGCCAGTCGGCCTCGGCGGAGAAGCGGGTGTAGTCGCCCGGTATGCCGCGCAGCAGGCAGTTGGCCGGAATGAGGACGGCGGTGTCGGCGGTATTGGCCACGCAGGAGCCATTGTTCTGCGCGGTCTGGCTGATGGCGTCGAAGCTGGCTTCCTGGCGGCTCAGGCTGGTGAGGTTGACCTTGTAGCTGAGTTCGCCGCCCATTACCTGCGGGCTGGCGACGCCGTCGTAGTCGAGGACCGGATGGATGACCGGCAGTTGCGCCTGCACGTCGGCTTCCGAGAAGCCGTAGTAGTAGATCGAGCGGATGTCGAAGTAGCTGCGCGCGCCGGCGCCGCTCAGGTAAATCTGAGACACGCCTTCGGCGGCGACGCCGGTTTGAAACGGATCGAAGGCCGAGGTGAACTGGCCGAGCCGATAGTCGTAGAGGAACTGCGAGTCG
>JASHQO010000344.1 GCA_030039105.1 Xanthobacteraceae bacterium | reverse complement strand
CGCCGCCCACGCCCGCGCCGCCGTGCCCGCCGGTTGATGATCGTGCGCGAATGATCTAAGCACGCCGCTCCTGCCCGAGGCGCCGAGGTCGCTATCGCTTGCCGGATTTCATCGAACATTTCGAGCCGTTGGCGGCCAGCTACGACGTGCTGCTGTGCGACGTCTGGGGCGTCATCCATAACGGCGTCGCGGCGTTTGCGCCGGCCTGCGACGCGCTGTTGCGCTTTCGTCAAAAGGGCGGCACCGCGATCCTGATCACCAACGCGCCGCGGCCGGGCGCGTCGGTCGCCCGCATCCTCGATCGCCTCGCCGTGCCGCGCGACGCCTATAACGCCATCGCCTCAGCCGGCGACGCCACCCGCGGCATCGTCGAAGACCGCCGCGGTCAGAGCATCTTCCACCTCGGGCCCGAGCGCGACAAGCCGATCTTCGCCGGCCTCGATGTCACCTTCGCTCCGCCCGAAACCGCCGACTACGTGGTCTGCTCCGGCTTGTTCGATGACACCGTCGAGACGCCGGCGAGCTATCGCGACATGCTCGCCGCCATGCGTGGCCGCGCGCTGTTCATGGTCTGCGCCAATCCCGACATCGTGGTCGAGCGCGGCGATGCACTCGTCTATTGCGCCGGCGCCTTGGCGGATGCCTACGCCGCCCTCGGCGGCGAGGTGCTTTATTGCGGCAAGCCCTATGCTCCGATCTATCAGACCGCGCTCGCCACCGCCAAAGCCGCGCGCGGCGCTGCGGTGCCGCTCGAGCGCGTGCTGGCGATCGGCGATTCGGTGCGTACCGATCTCAAGGGCGCCGCGGCGCTCGGCCTCGACAGCATCTTCGTTACCTCCGCCGTGCACGCCGAGGATTACGGCGACCGCAACACGCCCGATCTCGATGCGCTCGATGCAACCTTTGCCGCAGCCGGCGTCACGCCGATCGCGGTGACGAACGCGTTGAAGTGGTGAGCGCCGTGTTTCCAGGCGCAGCACGCAGTGATGCGCTGCTGACCCGGGATCGTCGCGAACTCTGAATTTGCGAAGGCCCCGGATCAGCGATGCACCGTTTCACGCTGCATCGCGGCCGGGGCACCAAGCCCGCTAAAGCTTGATCCCGAAAAAGCCGGCCCGCGGACTTGATCCGAGGGTGGCAACCGGTGTTCGGAAAAGATCATGCGCAAGCAAAAGGCTTGAGCGGGACGACGATGCAACCAAAACTCATCCCGCTCTAGGAGCCGGCCGCGGTGTGCTCGACCTTCTCGGCGAACACCGCCTCGATCTTGGATTTCAGGGTCTGGGCGTTGAATGGCTTGACGATGTAATTGTTGACGCCGGCCTTCTTCGCCGCAATGACGTTCTCGGTCTTGGATTCCGCGGTCACCATGATGAACGGCACGTCGCCCAGGCTCGGATCGGCGCGCACCTGGCGCAGCAGGTCGTAGCCGGTCATCGGCTCCATGTTCCAATCGGAGATGACGAGGCCGTAGCGCCGGACGTGCATCTTTTCCAGCGCGCTGGCGCCGTCGCGGGCATCGTCGACGTCGGCGAAGCCGAGCTGCCGCAGCAGATTGCGAATGATGCGAACCATGGTGCTGTAATCATCGACCACCAGCACCGGAATTGACGGGTCGAGAGCCATGCCCCTGCTCCTGGCGGGCGGGACCCGACGCGTCCCGCCCATCGCAAGAAGGCAGGGTTGTCCGTTCTGGACCAGTCCCCCTGCCGGATGACCCACAAAATTACTCTGCGGTGTTTGAGGATGGGTTAACCGCTGGAAAAGGTGGAATTCCCGGCCGCGGCCGGCCGTCCGGCTTGACTTCGGCCGGGCCGGCACGGCACTAGCCCGGCTAGCATTTCTTAACTATTGAAGCCCGATGCCGGCGAAAAATTTCCTCGTCGTGCGCGACAGCGCGCCTGATGACGCCTTGCGTGGCGCCGTGGTCGCCATCGGCAATTTCGACGGCGTCCACCGCGGCCACCGCGCCGTGATCGGCGTGGCGAGGGAGCGCGCCCGGGCGCTTGGCAAGCCCGCCGCGGTGCTGACTTTCGAGCCGCATCCCCGTGCCTTCTTCAATCCGACCGAGCCGCTGTTCCGGCTGACCGATCCGGCCGCCAAGCTGCGGCTCCTGGCCTCGACCGGGCTCGATGGCGCCATCGTGCTGACCTTCGACGCGGCGCTGGCGGGCCTATCGGCCGAGGACTTCGTCAAGCGCATCCTGGCGGAGCGCTTCGCCGTGAGCGGCGCCGTGATCGGCTTCAATTTCCATTTCGGCATGAATCGCGCCGGATCGCCGGATTTCCTCAAGAGCCAGGGCCGGCACTACGGCTTCACCGTCGACGTGGTGCCGCGCTTCGAGGACGCCGGCCGTCCGGTGTCGTCCGGCCCGATCCGCGAGGCGCTGGCGGCGGGCCGCATTGCCGAGGCCAACGAGTTTCTCGGCTATCCGTGGTTCGTCTCCGGGGAGGTGGTGCACGGCGACAAGCGCGGCCGCGAGCTCGGCTTTCCAACCGCGAACCTCACGCTCGACGCCGCCTGCGGGCTGCGCCACGGCATCTACGCGGTGCGCATCGCCGTCGACGGCCGGCGCCATGACGGCGTTGCCAATTTCGGCCGCCGTCCGATGTACGACACCGGCGCCGTGCTGCTCGAGGTCTTTGTGTTCGACTTTACCGGCGACCTCTACGGCAAGACCGTCGATGTCGCCTTCATCGACTGGATCCGCGAGGAGCGGATGTTCGATTCGGCGGCTGCCCTGATCGCCCAGATGAAGGATGACAGCGCGCGGGCGCGGGATGCGTTGATGCGCGCCGGCGACGCGTTCCCGCCCATTTGATTTGAGACCGTAGGCTGATTATTTGGCGGCTTTATTGCCGTGCTGGCGATGATACTCGCGGGTCCATTGCGCCGCCATGAAGCCGAGCAGCGCCACCGGCACGATGCGCTGCCAGCCGATCTCGCGGCCGATCTGCACGGCCATGCTGAGAAGGCGAGGGTCGAGCAGCCAGGACGGCGCGTGTGCGCGCGCCGTGCGTTCCAGGATGGCGCGCTGCCGAGCGCGCTTGCGCAGCAGCGCGCAGACGATGAGGCCGACGAGCGCGATCGCGATGAACACGCCGGCCACGATCAGCCCGGCGAAGACGCTGCCCAATTGCAGCGCCAGCCAGTCATAGGCGGCGACGCACAGGAAGATGAAGGCGGTGAGCGCCGCGATGGCGACGATCGCCAGCCAGATGCCGACGGCTGCGGTGGCGCCGCTTCTGGCCTGGATCGCAAGCGTGACGTCGCGCATCCAGCTCTTGAGCATGGCGTTCTCGCGGGCGCTAATCTTCAGCGGCGCCGGGGGTCAACGGCGCCAAGTCGCGCCGAACAAAAAGCCGATCGCCGCAACCAGCGCCAAGGTGGCGTAGGGCCGTTTCTTGATCGAATCATCGAGCGCACCGACGAAGTTGTCGGAGACGTCGCGTACCGCGCCGGCCGCCTCGCGGCCCTTGTCCTGGGCGTCCGACACCACGTCGCCGACGGTGCCGCGCGCCCGCTGCCATGCGGCGCTGCCCTTGTTGGCGAGGATGCCGGCGACCTGCTCGGCAAGCTTGCCGAAATCGTCGCGCAGCGCCTCTAGGTCGCTCTGGATGTCGTCGGCGGTCTCGTTGGCCGCCTTGCGCACCTCGCGCAAGCCCTCGCGGGCGTCCTTGGCGGTGTCGCGCGCATTTTGCGATGCCGATGCGGCGGTGTTCATGATGCCATCTCCGTACGCTGGAATTCCCGTTTGATCGAATAATGGTCCAACCGTGGAGAAGTTCCATTGATCCCAGGTCAATGGCGATAGGCCTGCTCAATCCGGCAGTTTCACGTCTTCGGCCGGCAGCAGGTGGTTGAAGACGACGAGGCCGACGATCGACAGCGGCACGGCGAGAAAGGCGCCGAACGGGCCCCACATCCAGGTCCAGAACGCCAGCGCCAGGAGCACCAGGAGCGGATTGAGCGTCAGGCGGCGGCCGACGATGGTCGGCGTGACAAAATGGCCTTCCATGGTGGTCAGCGCGATCAAGCATGCCGGCGCGATCAACGCGTGGCCGATCGAGGAGAAGCTCACCAGGCCGACGCCGAACAGCACCACCACCATGATGCCGGGCCCGACATAGGGCACGTAGTTCAAAAGCCCGGCCAGCACGCCGAAGATCACCGGGTTGGGATAGCCGATGAGCCAGACGCCGATGGCGACGATGATGCCGAGCGCGGCATTGATGCACGTCACCACGGTGAGATAGCCGGCGAGGTTGCGCTCGATGTCGCGCATGATTTTCAGAAACCGCAGTTTTGTGTCGTGGTTGCCGAACATCGACACCAGCGAGTTGCGCAGCTCGATCTGGCCGATCAGGAAGAACAACAGCGTACCGAAGAATAACAGCAGCTCGCCGGCGGCCGGCGTGATGAAGGCGACCACCGGCAGCACGATGTCCGGCGTATTGACGTTGAGCGCGCCGCCGGCGTTGCCGAATAGCGCGGTGTGCAATTGGTGGAGCGAGGCGAGCGGCTGATCGAGCACCGCGAGGCGGTCCTTGAGGGTGGCGCCGATCTCCGGCGCGCGCCTGACCCATTCGCTGACCGGGCCGGCAAGCGCGGTCGCGGCGACGCCAAGAGCGCCGAGCGCCAAGGTGACGATGACGAGGCCGGTGAGCCACGGCGGGATGCCTCGCCGCTTGGCGGCCTTGACCAGCGGCGCCAGCGTCATGGAGACCACCGCGGCGGCCAGGATCGGCAGCAGGATGGCGCGGCCGATATAAAGGAAGGCGCCGAACAGGATCAGGAAGATACCGATGGTCGCGGCCTGGCCGGCCGACGCCCACACCGTCTTGACGTTGTCGACCGGTAGCGGGTCCGAAATGACCAGCGCATGGTGAAGTTCGCGCTTGGCCCGGAAATATTCCACAAAACCCTCCGTTGCCCACACTTGCGTCCCCTGGCGGGCCGCCGACATTCCCTGACGGATCAACGCCACATTGGCGCGGTCGTTCCGCGGGGGTGTTCCGGGCGGGCTTTGGCGGGCGCCGGGCAGACCCTTTCCGCACCGCAACAGGCTTGTTAGAACGGCGCTCGATGACCGACGCATCGACGAAAGCGCGCGATTACTCAGAGACGCTGTTTCTGCCCAAGACCGATTTCCCGATGCGTGCCGGCCTGCCGCAGAAGGAGCCGGTGCTGCTCAAGCGCTGGCAGGACATCGACCTCTACGGCAAGCTGCGCGGCGCCGCCAAGGGCCGGCCGCGCTTCGTGCTGCACGACGGGCCGCCCTATGCCAACGGCAACATCCATATCGGCCATGCGCTCAACAAGATCCTCAAGGACGTGGTGACGAAGAGCCAGCAGATGCTGGGTTTCGATTCCAACTACGTGCCGGGCTGGGACTGCCACGGCCTGCCGATCGAGTGGAAGATCGAGGAAGAGAACTACCGCGCCAAGGGCAAGCCGAAGCCGGACTTTGCCGACGCCGCGGCGCTGGTCGAATTCCGCAAGGAATGCCGGCAATTCGCCGAGCACTGGATCAAGGTGCAGCGCGGCGAGTTCGAGCGGCTCGGCGTGGTCGGCGACTGGTCGCATCCCTACACCACGATGGACTTCGCCGCCGAGGCGCAGATCGCCCGCGAGCTGATGAAGTTCGCCGCCAACGGCACGCTCTATCGCGGCTCGAAGCCGGTGATGTGGTCGGTGGTGGAGAAGACCGCGCTGGCCGAGGCCGAGGTCGAGTATGAGTATTATGTCTCGGACCAGGTGTGGGTGAAGTTTCCGGTTGATTACCCCCAAACATTTTCATACTGGGGTGCTCAAGCCGAGGAAGCGGAAAATTCTCTACAGAAAATAAAGTCCGCAAGCGTCGTGATTTGGACCACGACGCCTTGGACCGTTCCCGGGAATCGAGCCATCAGTTATTCGCCACGAATAAGTTATGGCCTCTATGAAGTTACCGATGCGCCTTCGGATAATTGGGCAAAAGGGGGCGACCTCTTAATCCTCGCAGACAAGCTAGCGCTCGATGTCCTTAGAACAGCGCGGGTAACGGCTTATAAGAGGGTCTCAGATGTAAACTCGCGGCTTGTTGGGAAGCTGATCTGTAAGCATCCGCTGAGCGGCTTTGCTGGAAACTATGATTTCCGAGTTCCTCTGCTCGCCGGCGAGCACGTTACCGACGATGCAGGCACCGGTTTTGTGCATACAGCGCCTGGACATGGACGTGACGACTTCGAGGTGTGGATCGCAAACGCGCAAGGGTTGGAACATCAAAAAATCAACACCACAATCCCCTACACGGTCGACGCCGACGGCCGCTTCACCGAGCAGGCGCCGGGCTTCACCGGCAAGCGCGTCATCACCGACAAGGGCGAGAAGGGCGACGCCAACGAGGCGGTGATCAAGGCCCTGATCGACGCCGGCATGCTGATCGCGCGCGGCCGCCTAAAACATCAATATCCGCATTCGTGGCGGTCGAAGAAGCCGATCATCTTCCGCAACACGCCGCAATGGTT
>JASHQO010000343.1 GCA_030039105.1 Xanthobacteraceae bacterium | reverse complement strand
TGTCCGTCGTTTGCCTGCCGGGCCTGACGCGGACGGTTGCCGATTTCGACGCGCTGGCGCCGGCATTGGCGAACGACGCGGCACGGCCGCGGCGCGTCATCGCCATCGACTCGCGCGGCCGCGGCGAGTCCGGCTACGACGGCAATCCCGCCAACTACACCGTCGCCGTCGAGCTCGCCGACGTCGCGACGGTGCTGGCCGCGCTCGGGATCGAACGCGCGGTTTTCGTCGGCAGCTCCCGCGGCGGGCTCATCACCATGGTGATGGGCGTCGCCTATCAGGCCGCGATTGCCGGCGTCGTGCTGCACGACATCGGCCCGGTCATCGAGCCGGCGGGACTTGCCCGCATCAAGCGCTATGTCGGCAAGCTGCCGCAGCCGCGAAATTTGGCCGACGGCGCAGCCATTCTGCAACGGCTGTTCGGCGAGCAGTTTCCCAAATTCACCTCCGATCACTGGCTCGCCGCCGCGCACCGCACCTGGCGGACGAAGGACGGCACGTTGACCCCGACCTACGACGTCAACCTCGCCAAAACGCTGGCCGACGTCGACGTCGAGAAGCCGATAGCGCCGTTGTGGAACGAATTCGACGCGCTCGGCGGCGTGCCGCTGCTGGTCATTCGCGGCACGCTTTCCGACATTCTGTCGGCGGCAACCGTCGCCGCCATGGCGGCGCGCCATCCCGGCATGCAGCTCATCGAAGTCCCCGACCAGGGCCACGTCCCGGCCTTCGGCCGCGACGTCATTGCCCAAATTATCGATTTCGTTGCCCGCTGCGACGGCAAGCGTGCCGCGTCTTGAGCGGCGCGACCGGAGCTTGAATCGAGTCACAGAGATCGTGACGCCGCCATGGCGGCTGCCTACTGGGCGCTGCCGGCTTTCGCGCATCGCCGCGTCGGGCGCGCGCACAAACCGCTCGGCGCTACCGTTAGAGGCGCAAGGCAGCGGCCATCCACCTGCCAGAACAAAGAAAATTGTACCAAATTGTGCTGCTTTGTTGGAATCTTTGTCCTTTATTTATGAGAAATTTATGCAGCTACATTGCAAATATATACTTGAATATACGCGCGAATTGTAATGTCGTTCATACGAGATTCGCGAAGCTTTCATGCGCTTAGATCATGGATATTATCTTTATAACTCAATCAGTTATTTCCGATTTATGCAGCGTTTATCGGCGCATTTATAGCCAGCTCTGCCATCTCATGATTAAATATCCGCCAGCGTAATTCGAGCTTACGGAAGAAGTTGAGAAGGATGGTGCTTCAAGACTAACCTGGGTCAAGTGACGTATTGTCATGTAATACGCCACCGAGATTCTTAGAAACTTCCATCTGACTCAATTTTGACCAGAAAAATACTTGTGCTAAGCAAAGATCGTAATTTACGATCTTTTAACAAGTGTGGGTCGGGCGTGCCAAAGGTGGTGCTCACAACGTCCCTGGTTCGGCGTAGCGTTTGCCCGCCCGGTACCCGCCGCATCGATTATTTCGATGCCGCCTTTCCCGGTTTTTTCCTCGAGGTCAGGGCGTCCGGCGGCAAGACCTACTATCAGCGCTATCGCGATCGGCGCGGGCGGGAGCGGCAGTTCAAGATCGGCTCGGCGCGGGTGCTGACGGTTTCGCAAGCACGTCGCAAAGCGCGTTCGATCCTGGCGAGCGCCATTCTCGGCAGCGATCCCCAGCAGGAGCGCAAGGAGCTCCGGGCGACGCCAACGTTGAACGAATTCGTTCGCGACTCCTACCTGCCGTTCGTCAAGAACGCGAAGCGAAGCTGGCGCACGGACGAGACGGTTTTGCGCATCCACATCCTGCCGAGGATCGGCAATCTGCCGCTCGATGAGATATCGGACGAGGACGTCGCCGACCTGCTGCGCCGGCTCCGCGACGCCGGTTATGCCAGCGGAACGACCAACAGAGCGCTGGTGCTGATCCGTTACATCTTCAATCTCGGCCGCAAATGGGCCGTGCCCGGCTGCAGCAAAAATCCGACCTCTGGACTCAAGACGGTACCTGACGTGTGCCGCGAGCGGTTCCTGACAAATCAGGAGGCGCAGCAGCTACTGTCCGCGCTCGATGCCGACGAGAACCGCGTTGCCGCAAATTCGATCAAGCTGTTGCTGCTCACCGGCGGCCGCCGTAACGAGATCACTCATGCGAAATGGGAATACGTAAACTGGGAACAGCGAACGCTGCTGGTTCCGATCGCCAAGTCGGGCAAGGCGCGGTTGATCAGGTTGAATTCGGCGGCGATGGAATTGCTGCGGTCGTTGCCGCGCCGCGACGGCAACCCCTATATCTTCCCTTCGCCGGTGACGGGACGACCTTCGGCGTCGCTGCATTTCCCGTGGACACGCATCAGAAAGCGATGCGGACTCACCGATGTCCGGCTGCACGATCTGCGGCACTCGTTCGCGAGCTTTCTCGTCAACAAGGGCGTGTCGCTATATGTGGTGCAGGGGCTGCTCGGCCACAGTCTGGTGCGCACGACGCAACGCTACGCCCATTTGGCAAACGACACCTTGGCCGACGCCGCCGAGGTGGTCGGCGGCGTCATCTTGCCCCCGGGCGATGCCGAGATCGCTTTGGACGGTCAGACGCTCGACCGCCGGCCACCGGGCGAACAAACATTGTGAAGCCGCCCGCCCGCGAACGTTCGAACTCGACGCCGGCGTCGCCGAACGCCTTCTCGATCCGCAGCCGCGTGAGCTGGCGCGGCGCAGTCGCAGCGTTTTCAACCTTATAGATCGCCCGCTGGGTCACTCCGGTTTTTTCGCCGAGGTCGGTCTGACTCCATCCCAACGCCGCCCTGCCGGCGCGAATCTGGGCGGCGAACAGCCGGCGTGCGCCTCGACCGCCATCAGGCTGAAGATCCGCTTTTGATTGTTTGTTCGTCATGATCCTTACCGAAAGAAAAAACCCCCGGCGGAAGAGCCGCCGGGGGTCTGGAAGTCATGCCTCGATCGAGCGATCAGGGCAGGAAGTCGCGGTGCGCGCGAACGCTGACCATCCAGTTGCTCTGGGAGCCGACCTGCGTGGTCGCCGCACCGAACGCGGCAGCGCCAAGAGCGTTGGTCGTGGAGAGGGTGGCGCTCTTCATCTGCTGATAGAGCACCTCCACGCCGAGGTAGAA
>JASHQO010000342.1 GCA_030039105.1 Xanthobacteraceae bacterium | reverse complement strand
GTGAACTCCGCACTTCTGGGTTGGCTGGTCATGACGCCCCGGCAAGCAATAAGGATGCGAAATTACAATGCAACGTAAGACATAGAAGCGGATCGCCCAAACGAAACCTGCGGGGCGCATGGCTGACCCATCCACCGACGCATGGGTTTGCCATAATCGCCTGTACCGACTAAGGATTTAGGCAAATGTCGCTGTTGCGCGCCGACGCCTTTTTGTCCCCGCTCGAGATCGAAGCGGCGGTCACGCGCGCGCTTGAGGAGGACCTGGGCCGCGCCGGCGACATCACTTCGACCGCGACGGTCCCCGAGGATACGACCGGCCGCGCCGTGCTCAACGCCCGCGAGGCCGGCGTGATCGCCGGGCTGCCGCTGGTCGCCGCCGCGTTCCGCCGGCTTTCGCCCGATATCGAGATTACGCCGCATGCACGCGACGGCGCGGCGATCCAAGCCAAGACCAGGCTGATGACGATCGCCGGCAATGCGCGCGCCATGCTCGGCGCCGAGCGCGTCGCGCTCAATTTTCTCGGTCACCTCTCCGGCATCGCCACCGCGACCGCAGCGTTCGTCGCCCGCATCGCGCATACCAAGGCGCGCGTCATCTGCACGCGCAAGACCACGCCGGGGCTGCGGGCAATCGAGAAATACGCGGTGCGCTGCGGCGGCGGCTTCAATCACCGCTTCGGCCTCGACGACGCGATCCTGATCAAGGACAACCACATCGCCGTCGCCGGCGGCATCCGCGCCGTGCTGACCCGTGCCAAGGCGTCGGTCGGCCATCTGGTGAAGATCGAGATCGAGGTCGACTCGCTCGATCAGCTCGAGGAGGTGCTCGACGTCGGCCTCGCCGACGTGGTGCTGATCGACAATTTCGATCTCGACGCCATGCGCAAGGCGGTTGCCCTGGTGGCCGGCCGTCTTGTGATCGAAGCCTCCGGCGGCATCACGCTCGCCAGCGCTGCGGCGATTGCCGAAACCGGCGTCGATTATCTCAGCTCCGGCTCGCTGACCCACTCGGTGCAAAATCTCGACATCGGCCTCGACATCGAGATGTGACGGCCGCTAGCGCGGCGCGTGCCCGGGATCGGGCGACGCCGAGCGCAAATATTGCTCGGCCGGCTTGGCCGTCGGATGCGTCTTCACCGGATGATGGCGCTTGATGCTGGCGGCGGCCGCGTCTTGCGACAGCGCGGCGGCGACTGCGAACGCGAGCGCGAATGCCGCGGCTATGCGAATTGCGAAGGACATCATCATACTCTCCGGCTGGCCCTGCCCTCGGTGTGGCATAAAGCTAGCACAATTTTCGGCTTTCGATCACCCGACGTAGCGGAGCGCAACCGTTACAGCTTCGCCGTCGTGTCCGGCTTGCCTTCCGGCGGCGTCACCGCCGCCTGCGGGCCCTTCACCGCAGCATCGGCGTTCTTGGCCGCATCGGATTTATCCGAGGCATAATCGGCCCGGTTCGGGTTCGGCCCGTACACCGGATCGCTGTCGCCATCGCCCCAACTCTTCGGCCGGTAGAACGTGTGCACGCCGAGCCGATACAGCCGCGTCATCTCATGCACCCAGCTCGGGCGCACCCAGTACGCATGATAATGGGTGGCGTGACCGACTTCGGCGAGCCAGATCTTGCCGTCGAGCATGTCCTTGGCGATCTTCTTCGCCTGCTCCCACATGTCCGGCTCGTCGATCTGGTTCAGATCCTTGCCTTCGCAGGCGAAGGTGAACTGGCAGGCGAGATGGCGGTTGGCGTTCTGATAGACCACGCCGCAGACGTCGTTCGGGTAATAGCCGGAGAACACGCGGTTCATCACCACCTGGGCGACCGCCTCCTGGCCCTTGTACGGCTCGCCGCGCGCCTCGAAATAGACCGCGTCGGCCAGGCACTTTTCGGCTTTGACGCGCAGCTTGCCGTCGAGCTTGAGGCGCTCCGCCGGGCTCTGGGTGAGGCTGGAGTCGTCCTTCTTGGCGACTGTCTCGCCGCCGTCGCCGGCGGCTGTGCCGCTGCCTTGCAGCGCCGAGAGCTTGATATCGGGATCGGCCGCGGCGAGGACCGGCTCGTCGCCCGGCGCCCAGCGCTGCAACCCGGTCGGTGCGCCCATGGCGCGGACACCGAAATAAGTCTGTGCCGTGCCCGTGGCGGGATCGTCGTCCATATAGGTCAACGCCAGCGCCGGCGCTTTGTCGGCGCGCTCGGGAATCGCCGGCGGCTGATCGACGGCGACGAGATCGTCGTCGTCGACGGCGCCCTGCGCGTTCTCCTCCAGCATCGCCATCGGGTGCAGCGGCACGGTCGGACGTTGCGCCAGTTCCAGCAGCGGCGCCGACGGCGGTACGTGCGCCGGCTCCGCCAGCGGCGGCACGCCATCGCTGGCGTCGACGGCTTTCAGGTGCAGCGTCGGCGGCGGCAATGGCACGGGCTTGAGCGCCAGCGCGGCCGACTGCGGCGTTGCCGGCGCCGGTGCGTCGACCGGCTGTAGCTGCGGCAAGGTCTCCGGCACGGTCGCAGCCGGCGCAGCATTCAACACCGGCTGGCGATCGCCCTTGAGCCGCCGATTGACCGTCGGATAGGCGACCGTCGTCGGCGACGGCGTACTGGCATTGAGTGGCGCGTCGATGCGCCAGCCGTCATTGCCCACCTCATCCGGATCGAAACTCGCGAGCTGATAACCGAGCGGCTGCGGGATCGACGTGCCGATCGGCCGCGCATAGGTGAACGTCGCGGGCTCGATGGTGCCGAACGGCGACGCGATCATCGACTCGCGCGAGTGCAGCGGCATGTGCGCGCGCTGCGCCAACAGCGCCGCGAGATCCTGATACCCGATTGAGGTCGGCATCAATGCCAGGAAGAACGCACTGAACCAGAAGGGCGCCGACGAGGCACCCATCACCCGAACACGCGACGCAGCCATTTACCCCTTACCCCAACGCCTGCACGCAACGCGCCGTCGTTATCAGAGCCTTGCCGGTGTGGCGCGAATGCGACGCTTCGATCTATTGTGGGGTTAACCTTGCGAACGCGTTAATCGCGGAGAACGAGCGCGGAACTGGAACACGCTCCGATCGCTCGCATGGTAAACGATGACTCAAGATTTCGCCGAAGCGCGAAGCAAATGCGCCGCGCTGCGAGCTCCGCGACGTGGACCGCGCAAGCAACAGAAAATTAGCCTTAGCTTTCGGACGACGCAGCCTCGCCGAGCGCCGCCTGTGCCGCGGCGAGGCGCGCGATCGGCACGCGGAACGGCGAGCACGACACGTAGTCGAGCTTGACTTCGTGACAGAACGCCACCGAGGCCGGATCGCCGCCGTGCTCGCCGCAGATGCCAAGCTTCAGATTCTTTCGCACCCTGCGGCCGCGCTCGGCGGCGATGCGAACCAGCTCGCCGACGCCCTCGCGGTCGATCGAGACGAACGGATCGGCCGGCAAGATGCCTTTCGCCGTGTAGATGTTCAGAAAACTCGCGGCGTCGTCGCGGCTGATGCCGAAGGCGGTCTGCGTCAGGTCGTTGGTGCCGAAGGAGAAGAACTCCGCGGTCTGCGCGATCTCATCGGCCTTGAGCGCAGCGCGCGGCAGCTCGATCATGGTGCCGACCTGGTATTTGAGCTTGGCCTTGGTCTCGGCGCCGACGGTCCGCGCCATCGCGTCGATACGCTCCTTGACCAGATCGAGCTCCACCTTGCTCGCGATCAGCGGCACCATGATCTCCGGCGCCACTGCGACGCCGGTCGAACGCTGGACCTCGGCGGCGGCCTCGAAGATGGCACGCGCCTGCATTTCGGCAATTTCCGGGTAGGCAATGGCGAGCCGGCAGCCGCGGAAGCCGAGCATCGGATTGAACTCGTGCAACTCGCGCGCGCGATCCGCGAGCTTCTTCGGATCGGCGCCCATGGCCTGCGCCACTTCGGCGATCTCTTCCTCGCTGTGCGGCAAAAATTCGTGCAGCGGCGGATCGAGCAGCCGAATGGTCACCGGCAGCGCGCCCATGATCTTGAACAGCTCGACGAAATCGGCACGCTGCATCGGCAGCAGTTTCGCCAGCGCGGCGCGGCGCGATCTCTCGTCCTCGGCCAAGATCATCTCGCGTACGGCGCGGATGCGGTCATCGTCGAAGAACATGTGCTCGGTGCGGCAGAGCCCGATGCCTTCGGCGCCGAATTTGACGGCGGCGCGGGCATCGGCGGGCGTGTCGGCATTGGCCCGCACTTTCAGCGCCCGCAGCCCATCGGCCCATTTCATCAGCGTGGCGAACTCGCCGGCCAGTGCCGGCTCGAGCATCGGCACGCGGCCGTTGAGCACCTGGCCGGTCGAGCCGTCGATGGTGAGAATGTCGCCCTTCTTCAGTGTCACGCCGCCGGCCGTCATCGTCTGGACGCGGTAGTCGACGCGCAACGCGCCGGCGCCGGAGACGCAGGGCTTGCCCATGCCGCGGGCGACCACCGCTGCGTGGGACGTCATGCCGCCGCGGGCGGTCAAAATGCCTTCGGCGGCGTGCATGCCGTGAATGTCCTCGGGCGAGG
>JASHQO010000341.1 GCA_030039105.1 Xanthobacteraceae bacterium | reverse complement strand
CCGACCCGTCGAAGCTGGGCCCGTTCATGGCGACGGCGCTGCTGGCGACGCTCTACGGGGCTGTGGTGGCCAACCTGATCACGCTGCCGATTGCCGACAAGCTGCATCTCAAGCTCGTCGACGAAGAGATCAACCGAACGCTTATCATCGACGGCGTGCTGATGATGCGCGACTCCAAGTCTCCAACCTTGGTGCGCGAAATGCTGCTGGCCTATCTGCCCGAAAAGCACCGGCAGGAAGAGCCCGAGCCGGTTCCGGCCTGACCGGCGGCGCGGCGGAGCGCTTAGATCATGGCGCGGCGCAAGGAAGCAGCTCACGGCGGCCACGGCTGGTTCGTCACCTTCGCCGACCTGATGGGCTTGCTCGTCAGCTTCTTCGTCATGCTGGTTGCGTTCTCCAATCAGGATCAGCAGAAACTGCAGATCGTCGCCGGCTCGATGCGCGACGCCTTCGGCGTGCAGAACAATGTGCGTTATTCCGGCATCATCGAGGTCGACGGCTTGCCGACACGACCAAAACTCAAGAATGCCGCCCATATCCAGCCCGAGGACGCCTCTGCCACGCCGACGCCCGACGACCGCGACCACAACCGCGACTTCGGCGCCCACTTCAAGAACGATCAGGCCTTCGCCCTGGCGGCGGCCTCGCTGCGCCAGGCGCTGCAGGACATGCCGGAGCTTACCGAGGCCTCCAAGCACATCATGGTCGAAGAGGCCAAGGACGGCCTCAACATCGAGATCGTGGACCAGGATGGCCGCTCGATGTTTCCGGAAGGCGCCAAGGAGCCCTATGAGCGCACCCGCGCGATCATCGAGAAGCTTGCCGGGCCGCTCAAGGCGACGCCCTACCGGGTGTCCATTGTCGGCCATACGGCGGCGACCCGGGCTACGCCGCAGCCTGGCTACGGGCCATGGGAGTTGTCGGCAGATCGCGCCAACGCCGTGCGCCAAATCCTCGAGGAGCAGGGCTATCCGTCGGCCAATTTCTTCGAGGTGGCCGGCAAAGCCGACACCGACCCGCTGTTCCCCGACGACCCCTACATGGCCGCCAACCGTCGCGTGACGATAACCCTAATGCGCGAAGCGCCGCCGGTTCCGCCCGATTTGAGGCCTTAAGATCGGTCATTCGGTTCCGCCGAGATGCCTGCCCAACCGCATGACTCCGGGACGCGAAGGGTGTATAGGCGCTGCCCTGCGTCGAGTGCGACGCGGTTGCAGGAGCAGGGCGAAATCCTGTTTCGTTCTTCATGACAGACAGCGTCAGTGCTCCAGCCGGGAGCGAAACGTCGGCGGCCGGCAGCGTCGACGCTCGTTCCAGCGCCGGGTTCTGGGGCCTCGCACTCGGCAGTATCGGCGTCGTCTACGGCGACATCGGCACCAGCCCGTTGTACGCGCTCCGCGAGGCGGTCAACGCCGCCGCCGGCCCGGAGCACGCCGACCTGCCGCGCGAATCCGTGCTCGGCGTGGTGTCGCTGATTCTCTGGGCGCTATTCATCATCGTCACCTTGAAATACGTCGTCATCCTGCTGCGTGCCGACAACAACGGCGAGGGCGGCACTCTCACCTTGATGGCGCTGGCGGCGCGTGCCGTCGGGCGCTTCAGCAAAGCGGCCGGCGTGGTCGCGCTCCTCGGCATCATCAGTGCGGCCTTGTTCTATGGCGATGCCGTGATCACGCCGGCGCTCTCCGTGCTGTCCGCCGTCGAAGGTCTCGATGTCGCAACGCCGACCTTCGAGCCCTACGTGGTGCCGATCACGATCGTGATCCTGCTGCTGCTGTTTGCGCTCCAGTCCCGCGGCACGGCCAAGGTGGCGGCACTGTTCGGGCCGATCATGACGATCTGGTTCGTGGCGATCGCCATCCCGGGCCTGGGCTGGATCGCAGCCGATCCGGAGATTCTTTCGGCCTTCAATCCGTTCCACGGCGTCCATTTCCTCCTGCATCACGGCATAATCGGACTTTTCACGCTCGGTGCGGTGTTCCTCGCTGTCACCGGTGCGGAGGCGCTGTATGCCGATCTCGGCCATTTCGGCCGCGGCCCGATCCAGCTCGCGTGGCTTGGGCTGGTGCTGCCGTCCTTGGCGCTGAATTACCTGGGCCAGGGCGCGCTGGTCTTCGCCGATCCGACGGCGGTCGAGAATCCGTTTTTCCTGCTCTATCCGGAACAGGTGCGGATCTACATGGTGATACTCGCCACGATCGCCACCGTGATCGCGAGTCAGGCGGTGATCACCGGCGCCTATTCGCTCACCAGCCAGGCGATCCAGCTCGGCCTGTTGCCGCGGCTCGAAATCCGCCACACCTCGGCGCAGCAGGCCGGGCAGATCTACATGCCGCGGGTCAACGGCCTGTTGCTGGCCGGCGTGCTGCTTCTGGTCGCCATGTTCCGCTCGTCGAGCGCGCTGGCTTCGGCCTACGGCATCGCGGTGACCGGCACCATGGTGGTCACCTGCATGATGGCGTTCGTGGTGATCTGGCGGATGTGGCACTGGTCGCTCGCCGCCGCAGCCGCCCTGATCGTGCCGTTCCTGCTGATCGATCTCACCTTCCTGTCCGCCAACATGCTCAAGGTCGTGCAGGGCGGCTGGGTGCCGCTGGCGCTCGGCTGCGTGGTGATGCTGGTGATGTATACGTGGCGGCGGGGCAGCAGGCTGCTCTACGAAAAGACCAGGCGCCTCGAAACGCCGCTCGAAGACCTGGTGCGCATGCTCGAGCGCAAGCCGCCGGCGCGAGTGCCGGGGACGGCGGTGTTCCTCACCAGCGATCCGAAAAGTGCGCCGACCGCGCTGATGCACAGCCTCAAGCATTACAAGGTGCTGCACGAGAAGAACGTCATTATCAGTGTCGAGACCACCCATACCCCGCGCGTTGCCAGCGACAAGCGCGTACGCATCGAGCAGGTCGGCTCGACCTTCATGCGCGTCAATCTGCGCTTCGGCTACATGGAGACGCCGAACGTCCCACGGGCGCTCGCCATCGCGCGCAAGCTCGGCTGGCAGTTCGACATCATGTCGACCTCGTTCTTCTTGTCGCGTCGTGCCTTGAGGCCGGCGCCGCATTCGGGCATGCCGCGTTGGCAGGACCGCCTGTTCATCTGGCTCGCCCGCTCCGCCAACGACGCCACCGACTATTTCCAGATTCCGACCGACCGGGTGGTCGAGGTCGGAACGCAGGTCACGGTCTAGTTTTCTTTAACCAGTTGGCGCAAGCTGGCCGGGCACGGGTTCCTTTTCGTTTGGAGTGCGATAATGGCGGATCAATCCCCAAGCGTGCGCGATTTGACGCCGGAAGAAGTGGCGCGCGGCCTCACCGAGAACCGCATGGTGCTGGTCGACGTGCGCGAGCCAAACGAGACGGCGCTCGAGCGCTATCCGGGAGCTGTGCTGGTGCCATTGTCGGCGTTCGATCCGTTGGCGATTCCAGACCCGAAGGGCCGCGAAGTGGTGTTCGCCTGCCGCTCCGGCCGGCGCTCGGTAACCGCGTCGCTGGCGGCGCAGGAGCAGGGCTTTCCGTACGTCTGCCATCTGGCCGGCGGGATTCTGGCGTGGAAGGCGGCCGGACTGCCGACTGAGAGCTGAGCCGGCACCATCCAGCGCTGAGGGCGCGATATACTTAAGCTATATCGTTCGACTGCAGTTCAGGGAGGAAGAGAATGAAGAGGGCATGGGGCGTCTTCGCCGCAGCAATGTTGGCCGGCGCCATCGCCGCACCCGCATACGCCGCCGACGCCGTCAAGATCGGCGTCATCTATCCGTTGACCGGCAACGCGGCGAGCGCCGGCCAGTCGGCCAAGGACGCCGTCAACCTCGCTGCCGAAATCGTCAACACGGCGCATCCTGAATTGAAAAATCTGCCGTTCGGCCCGACCGCCGGCCTGCCGAACCTCGGCGGCGCCAAGATCGAGCTCGACGAAGCCGACCATCAGGGCAACCCACAGGTCGGCCAGCAGCAGACCGTGCGCCTGATCACCCAGGACCATGTCGCGGCGATGCTCGGCTCTTATCATTCCTCGGTGTCGTTGGTTGCGACCGCCGTCGCCGAACGGCAGGGCGTGCCTTATCTGGTCGCCGACTCGGTTGCCGCCAACATCACCGGCCGCGGCTTCAAATACACGTTCCGCACCACGCCCTACGCGCCGGATTTCGCCAAGGCCTATGCCGACTTTCTTACCGAGCTGAAAAAGGACGGCAAGAAGATCGATGCCATTGCCATCGTCAACGAGAACACCGATTACGGCACCTCGGTCGCGGCCAGCGTCCAGGACGCCGCCAAGGCCGCCAACATCAAGGTGGCGGCGCAGATACCCTACAACGCCAACAGCCCCGACGTCTCCGCGCAGGTGCTGCAATTGAAGTCGCTACAGCCCGACGTGGTCATCTTCATCAGCTACACCGCCGATATCATTCTCTATTTCAAGACCATGAAGAACCTCGACTACCTGCCGCCGATGATCATCGGCGACGATGCCGGCTTCTCCGATCCGAGCTTTATTCCGAACGTCGGCGGTCTCGCCCAGGGCGCCATCAACCGCAGCGCCTTCGACATCGGCAATCCGGGTTCGAACAGCTACATCGTCGACCAGATGTTCAAGGCCAAGTACGGCCGCGATCTCGACGACACCAGCGCACGCTGGATGCAAGGCTTCTTGGTGCTCGCCGATGCCATCAACCGCGCTGGCTCGACCGAACCCGACAAAATCCAGGCGGCACTGAAGGCAACCGACTTGAAGCCCGAGCAGCTCATGATCGGCTACAACGGCGTGAAGTTCGACGATACCGGCCAGAACGTCCTGGCCTCGACCTTCCTGATCCAGCTCAAGGCCAAGGAATACGTCTCGATCTGGCCGCAGGCGCGGGCCACCGGCAAGCTCGATTGGCCGATGCAGGGCTGGCGCTAGCTTGCGTAGCCACTCGCCGGAGCAGGCGGCGGCTCGCCCTTATCGGCATTGGCGGCGGCGTAGGCCGTGGCCATGGCCGGGGTCAGCGCATAGCTCCAGGTGCGGTTGCAGGGGTAGCAGACGAAGGTGGTCCGTTGCATGGCGGGAGACCGCGGATGCGGCACCGAGGTGACATAGATCAACTGCTCCCCGCATTTGGGGCAGCGTGCTGTGGTTTCCTGTTCGTCAGACATGGCGATCGGAGGAGACTAACCGCCAAATCGTAACGGAACGTTTACTCTGAAAACTTGCTGATCTTTCAGCGAGATCAAACGTTTTGGGTGACCGCGCTGATGAATTTTGCGCCGGCATCCTGGCCCTGCCGCCAGACCACCTTATACGTGCCGTCGCGGGCGTCGCCGCCTTTGCCGTGAAACAGCAGCACGAATTCGTCGCGCAGTTCGAGACCGTTGAGCTGCAGCCTGACGCCCTCAGCCGAGATGTTGGTGATCAAGACGCAGCGCTCGGGAATGCCAACCCCGATTTTCAGCGTGGCCAACTGGCCCAGGCGCTGGCGCGGGGTTTTGCGTCTTTCCTCAAGCACGATCGCACTCATGTTCCGTGGCTCCAAATTGTCCGCCGGGTGCTGCTGCCGGCGGCGACCGGTCTTCTTTGTGCGAAATATTGGCCCATGGGCGCTTGCCCGCGGCCTAATCGGCAGGACCAAATTCTCTGCGCATTTTCCAAAATTGTCGTCGACGAGGACCGGCAGGCCGCCGCGAGACCCCGTCTCGGCAGCCCGGCACCGATAGTACGCTTCGCTGGCTCGCCAGCGATTGAGTGGATTGGATTGGGTCGGCTTTTCCGCGCGTTCGCTTAAAATCGCTTGCAACGTATTCAAGCGTTCTCAAACTGCGCCCCGTTATCGAGTTCCTCATTGTGCTGGCTGCCGCGTCGCATTGCTGCGTCGCCGGCGTGAGAGGAAGGGCTGGGCCATGACTGAGAATCATAGTCGGGAATCCTTTGCCGCGAGCATTTTGCAGTTCCCGCCGGTGAACGCGAGGGCAGGGACGAAGAGCGAGGATCACAAGGATCATTCGGCACTGCTCGACACCGTTCTCGACAACATGTCGCAAGGCGTGTTGCTGTTCGATGCCGAGGCGCGATTGGTGTTTTGTAATCAGCGCTACATCGACATGTACGGGCTTTCGCCGGAAGTCGTCGTCCCGGGCTGCGGCCTGCGCGCGCTGCTCGATCACCGCAAGGCGGTCGGCGCGTTCTGCGGTGATCCGGAGACCTACGTAACCGAGCTTGCCGAAGACATCGCCCAAGGCAAGCCCTCCAACGGCATCGCCAAGTCCGCCGACGGCCGGGTCTTTTCCATCGTGCGCACGCCGATGCCCGGCGGCGGCTGGATCGCGACCCACGAGGACATCACCGATCGTCAGCGCGCCGAAGAACGCATCGTGCACATGGCGCGCCACGACGCGCTGACCGATCTGCCCAATCGCACGATGTTGCGCGAGCGCCTCGAATACGAGCTCAAGCGGGTCAAGCGCGGCGAGAGTCTCGCCATGCTCTGCCTCGATCTCGATCACTTCAAAAGCGTCAACGACACGCTCGGCCACCCGATCGGCGATGAGTTGCTCAAGGTGGTCGCCGAGCGGCTGCGCGGTTGCACCCGCGCCCCCGATACGATCGCGCGGCTCGGCGGCGACGAGTTCGCTATCATTGCGACTGGCGTCGAGGATCCGAGCGACGCCGCAACGCTCGCCAAGCGCATCCGCGAGTCGATCACCAGGCCGTACTATATCGACGGCCACCAAATCCTCGCCGATATCAGCATCGGCATCTCGGTCGCGCCGGTCGACGCGGTCGAGCCCGACCTGCTGATCAAGAACGCCGACATGGCGCTATACGGCGCCAAGGCCGACGGCCGCGGCACCTATCGGTTCTTCGAACCGGAGATGGACGCGCGCATGAAGGCGCGGCGCGAGCTCGACATGGACTTGCGCAAAGCGCTGGTGAAGGACGAATTCGAGCTTTACTATCAGCCTCTCGTCAACCTTCAGAACAATGAAATCACGGCGTTCGAGGCGCTGCTGCGCTGGAACCATCCGGTGCGAGGTTTGATTTCGCCGGCCGATTTTATCCCGATCGCCGAGGAAACCGGCCTCATCATTCCGCTTGGCGAATGGGTGCTACGCCGCGCCTGTCGGGAGACCGCCAATTGGCCGGACGGCATCAAGGTCGCCGTGAATCTCTCACCGGTGCAGTTGAAGAGCCGGAATCTGACCGAGGTGGTGATGAACGCGCTTGTGACCTCGGGTATGGCTCCTAATCGCCTGCAGCTCGAGATCACCGAGACGGTCCTGATGCAGAACACGTTCAACACCCTCGCCACCCTGCAAAAGCTCCGGGCGCTCGGCGTGCAGATCGCGCTGGACGATTTCGGCACCGGCTACTCGTCGCTCAGCTATCTGCGCAGCTTCCCCTTCGACAAGATCAAGATCGACCGGTCGTTCATTCAGGACCTGTCGAATGGCGCCGAGCCGCTGGCCATCGTTCATGCGGTCGCCGGCCTCGCCAAAAGCCTGAACATGATTTCGACCGCGGAAGGGGTCGAGACCGAGCAGCAGCTCGAGACGCTGCAATCGTTGGGTTGCGTGGAGATGCAGGGCTATCTGTTCAGCAAGGCCCGCCCGCCCGAGGAGATCGTCCGCCTGTTCCTGCAGGACGGCAAGTGCGCCACCGGAACCTGACGCGATAAGCAACGGCTGCGTCGGCGGCTGCTCAGCGCCAGCGCCGGTGCAGCCACAGCCATTGCTCGGGGTGCTCGCGCACCCAGCCTTCGATCATCGTATTCACCGCCTGCGTGGTGCCTTGCACGTCGATGCGGCCGTCGGCATCGCGCACCGGCGTGATGGCCTCTGTGATCTCGCCCCAAAAACTGTTGCCGTCGGGATTGCGCACCACGCGCATGCCGTGGATCGGGGCTTCGGTCTGCCGCGCCAGCATGGCGACCAGCGGATTGGCCATGCAGCTTCGCCCGAAGAACGTCACCGGCACGCCCTTGGTGTAGTGCTGATCGGCCAAAATTCCGACGTGGGTGCCGGACTGCAAGAGCCGAGCCAGCCGGATCGGCGCGTCGAGGCTGGTGGCGACCATCTGCCCCATCAGCGGCTCGCGCAGCTTGACGATGAGGTCGCTGACCGCGCCGATATCCGGCGGACGGAACAGGATGGCGGATTTCGCGCCGAGCAATTTGGCGCAAACGGCGGGCAGCTCCCAGTTGGCGAAATGGGCGGTGAAACCGATGACCGCTTGGTCGCCACCCATGATGCGCTCGAAGCGTTCCTTGGTTACCGGCGCGTAGGTGACGTTGTCGAGGCCCGGCGTGCCGAGGCCTTCGACGCCGAATTCGCCGAGATGGGCAAACTCGACCACGACGCGGCCGAGATTGTCCCAGACGCCGGCGAGAATGCGCTCGATCTCGGCGTCGGATTTTTCCGGAAAGGCGGCGCGCAGGTTGGCGCGGCCGAGGCGATGCTCCTTGCGCAACGGTCCGAGCTTGCGCGCGGCGGCGCCGACGAAGTCAGCGGTGCGGCCGCGGTCCATCCACCTGACGGTGCGGATCAGTCCCACCGTGGCCGCGCCGAGCATGGCGTCGAGGAAAGCCTTGAAGCGCCGTTGCGCCATCAGAAATTGACGATGATTTTGCCGAACACCTGCCGGCTTTCCAGCCGGGCGAGGCCGCGCTCGAAGTCGGCCAGCGCGACTTCGGTGTCGATGACCGGCGATAACCCTGAGGCCATCTTGGCAAGGCTCTCGTGGATGTTGCGGATCGAGCAGCCGAACGAGCCGGTGATGCGATATTGCTGCAGATAGAGTTGGAACAGGTTCATCGTGATCGACTGGCCCGAGGTCGAGCCGCAGGTGACGAGCCGGCCACCGCGTTTCAGGCAAAGCAGCGAGCCGTTGAAGGTGTCGGGCCCGACATGCTCGAAGGCGACATCGACCCCCTTCTTGGCAGTAAGCTTGCGCACCACGCCTTCGAACCGTTCGGTGCGGTAGTTGATGACGTGATCGGCGCCGAGCGCCTTGGCCTTGGCCGCCTTGTCGTCGTCGCCGACCGTAGTGATCACGGTGCAGCCGAGGGCCTTTGCCATCTTGATCGCGGTGGTACCGATGCCCGAGCCGCCGGCCTGCACCAGGATGGTTTCGCCAGCCTCGAGCTTGGCGTTGTCGAACAACATGTGCTGCACGGTGCCGAACGCGACCGGCGCGCAGGCGGCGTCGCGGAAGCTGACATCGTTCGGGACCGGCACGACGAGGCGTGCCGGCATATTGACGAGGTCGCGAGCGAAACCGTCGACGTGGAAGCCCATGATGCCTTCGACGTTTTCGCAGAGATTGTCGCGGCCCTCGCGGCAGGCCTTGCAATGGCCGCAGGTCTGCGCGCCGTAAACCACGACCCGATCGCCGACCTTGCTCGCGGTGACATTGCTGCCGATTGCGACGATCTCGCCGGCTGCTTCAACGCCCACGATCAGCGGCAGCTTGCGCTTGGCGAAGGCCATGCCGCGCCAGCCCCAGACGTCGATGTGGTTGAGCCCGATCGCCTTGACGCGGATCTGCACCTCGTCCGCACCCGGCGGCGGTGGCGCAGGAACGTCGAGCAGCTCGATCTTGCGGTCGCTGACCAAAGTGAGCGCGCGCATGGTCGCATGTGGCGCCGCTGCGCGCTCGCCTACAGTCGTCTCGATAACGCCGGTCACGCCGGCTCCCTCGTCATCACCAGACAGACATTCTGGCCGCCGAAGCCGAATGAATTGGAGATGGCGCGGCGCACTGTGGCGTCGCGCGCCTGGTTCGGCACCACGTCGAGCTGGATCGCCGGGTCTGGAATGTGGTGGTTGATGGTCGGCGGAATGCGCTGATGCTCGAGCGTCAGCAAGGTGAAGGCCGCTTCCACCGCACCGGCCGCGGTCAGCGTGTGTCCGATCATCGATTTGTTGGACGAGATCGGAATGCTGCGGATGCGCTCGCCGAACACCGCGGAGACGCCGAGGTGCTCCATCTTGTCGTTCTCGGGCGTCGAGGTGCCGTGGGCGTTGATGTAGTCGACGTCCTCGGGGCCGACGCCGGCGTCGGTCAGCGCGTTCTTCATGCAGGCGATAATCGGCTTGCCGTCGGGGCTCGAGCGGGTGCGGTGGAACGAGTCGGATTTCTCGCCGCAGCCTTCGAGGATGCCGAGCACCTTCGCGCCGCGGGCAAGCGCATGATCGAGGTCTTCGAGCACCAGCGCCGCCGCGCCCTCCGCAAGCACAAAGCCGTCGCGGTTCTTGGAGAATGGTTTTGACGCCTGTTCCGGCGGGTCGTTCTGGGTCGATAAAGCCGAGAGCAGCGAAAAGCGCACCAGCGCTTCCGTGGTCAGCGAGCCGTCGGCGCCGACGGCGAGCGCGATCTCGCATTCGCCGCGCCGGATTGCTTCGACGCCGAGCTGGATGGCACTGGCACCCGAGGCACAGGCGGTATTGAGCGAGATCGGCGAGCCCTGGGTGCCGAAATGAGCGGCAAGGTGTTCGCCGATGATGCCGTATTTCATCGACTCGTAGAACGTGGCGAATGTCGGCTCGCGGGCGACGCCGGTCAGCTCGGCATAACCGGCATCGGCGCCGAGCTTGGCCTCGTCGGCGATGGCAAGCCGGTAATGCCACTCGATTTCGAGCGGCGGAACGGCGAGGAACAGCGGGCCCGGGAACGCGCCCTTGCCGCCGATATCGGCTTCAGCGATCGCTTCCTCGCCGGCGAGGATCGCGATGCGCTCGGAGAGTGCGGCAGGCGAGGTGTAGTCGGTGTAGACGTGGTCGACCGCGCCGGCGATGGTTGTGCGCAGCCCCTCGATGGGAAAGCGGGTGATGCGGCGGATGCCCGATTGGCCGGCCGACAGCTTCGCCCAATTGTCGGCCTTGCCGACACCGAGCGGAGTGACCAAGCCGACGCCGGTGACGGCGATGATCGGGCGGCCGG
>JASHQO010000340.1 GCA_030039105.1 Xanthobacteraceae bacterium | reverse complement strand
CGGTTCGGCCATGCGCGGCGCGCCGTTGCGCAGGCCCTGGGCGATACCGGCGATGCGCTGCTCGGTCTGCGGCAGGCTCGGCTTCTGCGGTGTCGCCACCTGGTCGATGCCGGTGGCAACAACGGAGACGCGGATGACGCCGTCGAGGCTTTCGTCAAAGGTGGCGCCGACGATGATGTTGGCGTCCTGATCGACCTCTTCGCGGATCCGCGTTGCCGCCTGGTCGACCTCGTAGAGCTTGAGGTCCTTGCCGCCGGTGATGGAGATCAAGAGCCCCCTGGCGCCCTTCATCGAGGCGTCGTCGATCAGCGGGTTGGAAATCGCCGCTTCGGCCGCCTTGAGCGCGCGCTGCTCGCCCTCGTACTCGCCCGTACCCATCATCGCCTTGCCCATCTCGCGCATCACGGCGCGGACGTCGGCGAAGTCGAGGTTGATCAGGCCTTCCTTGACCATCAGGTCGGTGATGCAGGCGACGCCGGAATAGAGCACCTGATCCGCCATGGCGAACGCCTCGGCGATGGTGGTCTTCTCGTTCGCCACCCGGAACAGATTCTGGTTGGGAATGATCAGAAGCGTGTCGACGCACTTCTGCAGCCCGGTGATGCCGGCGTCGGCGGTGCGCATGCGGTGCATGCCCTCGAAGTGGAACGGCTTGGTCACCACGCCGACGGTGAGGATGCCGAGATCGCGGGCCACCTTGGCGATCACCGGTGCGGCGCCGGTGCCGGTGCCGCCGCCCATGCCGGCGGTGACAAACACCATGTGCACGCCGTTGAGATGATCGCGGATCTCGTCCGCCGCCTCTTCGGCGGCAGCGCGCCCGATCTCGGGATCGGAGCCGGCGCCGAGACCCTGGGTCACCTGCACGCCGATCTGAACGATACGCTCGGACTTCGACATGGTGAGCGCCTGCGCGTCGGTATTGGCAACGACGAAATCGACGCCCTGCAAGCCGGCGCTGATCATGTTGTTGACGGCATTGCCACCGGCGCCGCCGACCCCGAACACGGTGATGCGGGGTTTCAGCTCCCGGATGTCGGGGATGTTCAGATTGATTGCCATAGTTGCCTCTTCTTCCTTGCGCGGGCGCTTGCGACGCCCTGCCCCGGCCGGTCCGCATCCGGCCGCTGTGATGATGTGGCTGCGTATCTGGGGGCCATCAGAAACTCTCGCGCAGCCAACGTCCGACGCGGGCGAAGTAGCCGCCCGTACCTGTCTTCGCATACCGCCTGCGTCGCGGCTCGAAGTGTTCGAGATGCGCCGCCTGTGGGTAGACCAGGAGGCCCGTGGCGACGGCGAACGCCGCGCCCTTGGCGGCGTCGGGCAACCCGGAAATGCCGAGGGGACGGCCGACCCGCACCGGCCGGCCGAGGATGCGCGCGGCGAGATCGGGCAAGCCGGTGAGCTGGCTCGCGCCGCCGGTCAGCACCACGTGGCCGCGCGCATCGGCGGCGAACGCCGAATCGGCGAGCCGGTCGCGCACCATTTCGAGGATCTCTTCGACCCGCGGCTTGACGATTTGATTGATGGTGGCGCGGGACACGAACTGCGTCTGGTCGCGCTCGTCTTCGTTGATCGGCGGCACGGTGATCATGTCGCGCTCGTCCGAGCCGCCGGGCAGCACGCTGCCGTAGAGCGTCTTGATGCGCTCGGCGTCGGTGATGCGGGCGTTGAGCCCGCGCGCGATGTCCATGGTGACGTGGTGGCCGCCGAGCGCAAAGCCGTCGAGATGGACGAAGCGGCCGTTGATGAACACCGCGATCGTCGTGGTGCCGGCGCCCATGTCGACGACCGCGGCGCCGAGATCGCCCTCATCATCGGCCAGAACGGCGAGGCCGGCGACGTAAGGGCTCGCCACCATGGCCTCGACCGACAGATGGCAGCGCTCGACCGACAGCATCAGGTTGCGCGCGGCGGCGATGTCGGTTGTGGCGACATGCATGTCGACGCCGAAGCGGCCGCCGAGCATGCCGCGTGGATCGCGAATGCCGTTGGCGCCGTCGATCGAATATCCGACCGGAAGCGAATGCAGCACGGCACGGCCGTCTCGCAGCGAGTGCCGGCTGCCGGCCGCGAGCACCCGGGCGATATCGCCATCGGACACGCCGGAGCCGACAATGTCGATGTCGGCGGCGAACAATTCGCCGGACAGCCGGCCCGCCGAGATCGACAGCACCACCGATTCGATCTCGACCGACGCCATGCGCTCGGCGCCGTCGACCGCCTGGCGGATGCTCTCTTCGGCTTGGCTCAGATTGACCACGCCGCCCGCCTTCATGCCGCGCGCGCCGGTGTGGCCGAAACCGATCACCTCGACCGCGTGGCTCCGTCGCGTCAGCGCCTGCTGCGGCCCGTGCGGGCGCAGCCGCGCGATCAGGCAGGCGACCTTGCTCGAGCCGATATCGAGCGCGGCGACGACGGCGCTGCGATGCGGCGAAACGGGCTTCATCTTCGGAGTAAGGCCGTAATGGAGGGCGCTCACGCGTCGCCTCCTTTTTTCTTTTTCTTGTTGGCGGACAACGCCTCGTCGCGGGCCTGCGCCGCGGCGTCGGACTGCCGCACGGTGACGCGATCGGGCAGCCGCAGATCGACCACGGTGATGTCGCGCGTCAGGAGCTGCTTGTCGCGGTCGAGCGCGACCAAGTGGTCGAGCGCCGCGGCGACGTCGGTTTCGGGGAGCCGCACGTCGATGCCGTTCGCCAGCAGAAGATTCCAGCGCCGGTCCGCGACCCGGATCGACGCCCGCACCTGGGACTTGATGTCCGGATAGCGGGCCAGGATCGCCAGGAAATCCTTGGCCTCGCGCTGTGCGCCGTCGCCGACCACGAGCGGCAGGCCGACATAGCGACGCTCGACGAACGGCTCCAGCACCGTGCCGTCGGACGCGATGACGCTGATGCGGCCGTTCTTCTGCCACAGCGCGAACGCCTGCCGTTCGGTGATCGTGATCTGCAGGCGGTCCGGATAAAGCTTCAGCACCGCAGCATCGCCGATCCACGGATTGGCCATCAGCCCCGCGCGCGCGGCGTCGGCATCGAGGAACAGGAGCGAGGCGCGGCCGGTGACGCCGGCGGTGGTGAGGATTTCCTCGCGGCTGACTTCCTTCGAGCCGGTCAGCGAGATCGCGGCGATGCGGAAGCCGACCGTGTTGGCCACCGTGTCGCGAGCGTCCTTGAACCAGGCGATGACATCGGGAACGTGCTGGCCGCGCACCACGCCGTAACCCAGCGCCGCGCCAACGAGCACGATCGAGGCGGCGATGCCGCTGCCGGCCGGCAGCCACAGCAATCGCGCGCGCCAGCGCAAGGCGAAGCTGCGATAGGCGCCGGCCCAGGCCGGTCGGGAGAAACCAAGGCGGCGAGAAGCGGCGCGAGCACGCGGACGCACCGGCCCGTCATGCGGCGCGCCGGCCTGCCCCACTGCCGCTATCCCCGACCCCATCAGCGATTGGTCGAGGCGTCCTCCACCATCCATCGCACCAGCTCATCGAACGTGATGCCCGCATACGCGGCGAGCTCGGGCACAAGCGACGTTTCGGTCATGCCCGGTTGCGTATTGACTTCAAGACAGACAAGCTCACCCGTTCCCCGATCGTCGTAGCGAAAGTCCGCACGGCTCACGCCGCGGCAGCCAAGCGCGTTATGGGCAGCCAGAGTAAGTCTGCGGACCTCCTGGTAAACATTTGGTAAAATTTGCGCCGGCAGCACGTGTCTAGAGCCGCCGGCGGCGTACTTTGCCTCGTAATCGTAAAACCGCGTCGCCGGCACGATCTCGATGACGTCGAGCACGCGGTCGCCGAGCACGGCGCAGGTCAGTTCCTTGCCGGCGATGTAGCGCTCGACCATGACGCGCTCGCCGAACGGCCAGTCGCCGCGATACAGCTCCTGCGGCGGATGCGCATGGGCCTCGGTGACGATGAAGACGCCGACGCTGGAGCCTTCGGCGATCGGCTTGACCACGTAGGGCGGCGGCATCAGGTGGCCCTTGGCGGCCTCGAAGCGCGACACCACCCGGTCCTCGGCCACCGGCACGCCGGCGGCGCGGAACATGACCTTGGCAAAGTCCTTCTGCATGGCGAGCGAAGACGCCAGCACGCCGGAATGGCTGTAGGGAATGCCGAGGATTTCCAAAATGCCCTGCAGCGTGCCGTCCTCGCCGGGCCGGCCGTGCAGCACGTTGAGCGCGACGTCGGGCTTGGCGGCGGTCAGCGCCGCGGCAATATCGGGGGTGACGTCAATCGGCGTGACGCGATAGCCGGCACGGGCAAGGGCATCGGCACAGGCCTTGCCGGAGCGCAACGAAATCTCGCGCTCGGCCGACCAGCCTCCCATGAGGACGGCGACGTGTTCCGCCAATCCTTGAGCCATATGATTCAGCCGGTTTTGCTGATTCGCATGGCTCACCAATAGAATCCACAATCGGCGAAAAATCGAGAGTCTTAATGGCCGCTCGGCGGCGGGACTGGGGCACCGTCATAGAGCCAGGCCAGGCAGCCGAACAGGTGCGCCTCGTCCCAGCCGGCCACGGTCGCGTTGCGGACGTCGCGGGCGATGCCTTCGTCGAGATGGTAGAACTGGTCCCACAGCATGCGCGATTCGAGCTGCACGCGGGCGGTGCGAATGAGCCGCGCCGCCTCGAAGCGGGCAAACGCGCCGGCAAAATCGCCGTCGCTGCCGTGGATCAGCTCACCGAGACACAGCCCGTCCTCGATCGCCATGCCGGCGCCCTGCGCCAGCGACTGCAGCGGCGCGTGGGCGGCGTCGCCGAGCAGCACGATACGGCCCTTGTGCCAATGGCGGACCGGATCGCGGTCGCCGATCGAGCGGCGCCAGCGCAAATCCATCATGCCGACCAGTTCGCGCATCGCCGGATGGGTATCGCGATAGGCTCGATCGAGCTCGGCGCGCGCCGCGGCGGCATCGAGCCGCTCGGCATGGGCCGCGGTACGAAACACGTTGACGATGTTGAACTCGCCGCCGTGGCGCAGCGGGTAATGCACGATGTGCAGCCCGGGCCCACCCCACAGCACGACACAATCGCGCGGCACGTCGGCTTTGAGTTCGGCCATCGGCACGATGGTGCGCAGCGCCACATAGCCGATCGGCCGCGGCTCGCCGTCGTCGATCAGCTTGTCGCGAAACAGCGAGCGCACACCGTCGGCTGCGACCAGCGCCGCGCCGGAGAACGTGCGGCCGTCCGCGGTCGTTACGGCAACGCCGTCGCCGCGATCCTCGAAGCCGGTGACCATGGCGTAGGACACAAGCTCGATGGCGTCGCTCGCCCGGCAGGCATCGAGCAGCACGTTATGCAGGTCGATGCGATGGACGATGATGTAGGGATATTTGAAGCGGGCGCGGAACGAGGCGCCGGTCGGAATGCGCACCAGCTCCCGGCCGGTGAGCGCATCGAGCATCAGCACCGCGGGCGGGGCGTCGGCAACGGCCATCACCCGCTCGGTCAGGCCGAGCCGGTCGAACACGTGAAACACGTTGGGGCCGAATTGGATGCCGTAGCCGATGGCGCCGAACTCGGCGGCGCCTTCGAGCACGCGCGAGGCATAGCCGCGCCGCGCCAGGGCGAGCGCCGTCGTCAACCCGCCGAGCCCGCCGCCGATAATGAGGATCGGTTCCTCCGCCATGGCGCGGATCACTTGCCCTTGAAATTCGCCGCGCGCTTCTCGTTGAACGCCAAAATGCCCTCGCGGCGGTCTTCGGTCGGCACCATCCGGTAATAGGCCTCGGTCTCCACGATGAGACCGTCCCACAGCGACATGTTCGCGCCGCGGCTGATGGCGAGCTTAGCTTGCCGCACCGAGATCGGTGCGTTGCGCGCGATGGTCTCGGCAGTCGCCAGCGCCTCCGTCATAAGCTGTCCCGCCGGCACCACCTTGCTGACCATGCCCCAGCCATGCGCTTCGGCGACGGTGAACGGCTTGCCGGTCAGGATGATTTCCTTGGCCCGCCGCTCGCCGACGGCGCGGGCGAGCGTCTGGGTGCCGCCGGCGCCCGGCATGATGCCGAGCGTCACTTCGGTCAGCGCAAAGCGGGCATGATCGGCGGCGTAGATGAAATCGCAGGCCAGCGCCAATTCGAGGCCGCCGGCATAAGCCGCGCCGTTGACCGCAGCGATGATCGGGACCGGACAGCCCAACATGGCGCGCACCATGCGCTCGTAGATCAGGTGCTGATGCGTCCAGGCCTCATCGGTCATGCCGTTGCGCTCCTTAAGGTCGGCGCCGGCGCAAAAGGCTCGCTCGCCTGAGCCGGTGAGGATGACGCAGCGGGTATCGCCGCCGTCGAGGTTGAGACCCTCGAACAGCGTCATGATGTCGGTGCCGCATTGCGAGTTCATCGCGTTGGCGACATCGGGGCGGTTGAGCGTGACCAGCATGACGTGCTGGCGCGGTCGGTCGATGCGCAGTGTGGAAAAGTTCATCGTGTAGAACCTCGGAAATCGGCGATAGGATTACTGCTTTGCAGCACCTTGCGTTAAATCGTCCGGCCGCATTGGAGCGCAGAGAGACCTTGAGCTCAAGGACAACCATCGCGGCGGCCTTGTTCATGCTGGCGAGCGCAAATATCCGCGCCGCCGAACCGGGGCCGATACCACCGGCGGTGGGCTTGAGCGAGAGCGCGGCCAAGGAGCGGGTGGCGCTGTTTGCCGCACTGGCGGCGACCAAGAGCGACGCCGAAGCGCGCGAGGTCGAAGACCGCCTGTGGACTTTCTGGCGCAGCCTCGGCGACGATGAATCGCACCGGCTGCTCGACCGGTCGCGCGCGGCGCAATTGCGTTTCGCCTATGCGGACGCTCTCGTCTACAACAAGGCCGTGGTCGCGCACGCGCCGCAATTCGCCGAGGGCTGGAACCAGCTCGGCTATGTCTACTTCCTGGCCGGCGACTACGACGCCTCGCTCGCGGCGATCGAGCATGTGCTGGCGCTCGAGCCGATGCATTATGCGGCGCTCGCCGGCGAAGGCATCATCCTGTTCTACGAGGGCAAGGTCCGGGAGGCGCAGGCGCCGTTGAAGCAGGCGCTGGCGATCGATCCGTGGCTGAAAGAACGCAATCTGATCGGCAAAGATTTGCTGCCAGAGCCCTAACGGGGCGGCGCGGCAATCCCGATGCGCTCGATCTCCCATTCCAGTTCGACGCCGAAGCTGTCCTTGACGCGGCGGCGCACGGTTTCGCCGAGCGTCTCGATATCGGCCGCGGTCGCGCCGCCGAGATTGATCAAAAAATTGCAATGCAACTCGGACACCTGCGCGGCGCCGACTTTCAGGCCGCGGCAGCCGGCGGCGTCGATCAACTGCCAGGCCTTGCGGCCGGGCGGATTCTTGAACGTCGAGCCGCCGGTGCGGCTCTTGATCGGCTGCGTCGCCTCGCGCGACTCGGTGATCTTGTCCATCGCGGCGGCGATGGCGGCCGGATCGCCGCGCTCGCCCGCATAGAGGGCCTGGGTGAAAATATAATCGGCCGGCACGCCGCAATGCCGATAGCCGTAGCCCATGTCGCCGTTGTTCAGGACATGGATGCGCCCTGCCCGATCGACCGCGCGCGCCTCGACCAGCGCATCCTTGGTCTCGCGGCCATAGGCGCCGCCGTTCATGCGCAACGCGCCGCCGACGCCGCCCGGAATGCCGCGCATGAAAGCGAGCCCCGCGACGCCGGCTTCCTGCGCCGCGCGCGCGACTTTGACGTCGGGCACCGCCGCGCCGGCGCGAATGTTCGTGCCGTCGACTGCGACCTCCCCGAAGCCGCGGCCGAGCCGGATCACCACGCCGGGCACGCCGCCGTCGCGCACGATCAGGTTGGAGCCGAGACCGATGGCGGTCACCGCAATATCGGCGGCGAGATTTTCCAGAAAATAGGCCAGATCGGCCTCGTCCTCAGGCATGAACAAAATCTGCGCCGGGCCGCCGACGCGGAACCAGATCAACTCGGCGAGCGACTGGTTCGGCAACAGCCGTCCGCGCAGCGTCGGCATTTTAGCTTTCAGATCGGCGGCGATATCCGGAAAGCTCATGCGGGCGCGCCTATCGAGTCGAGCCACGCAGCCAAGACCTTGCCGCCGAGCGCGTGCGCCGCCGGGCCGAGCGTGTGCACCTGCCGGCGCACCTCGCGCGGGTCGATGCCGGCCTTGCCGAGCTCGACGGTATGGCCGACCAGCCAGGTCTCGAACCGCGCCGGCTCGGTTTCGAGATGAAATTGCAGCGCTAGCTGCGTCGGCGTGCGGAAAAATGCCTGCACCGGACAATGGGCCGTCGCGGCGAGCCGCTCGCATCCGGCCGGCAACGCGCAATTATCGCCGTGCCAGTGCAGCACCGGATTGTTGTCGCCAAGCGGCGCCAGCACGGAAGCCCGACCGGCCGCGGTCAGCGTCAGCGGCGCCCAGCCGATTTCCTTGAGCGGCCCGGGCGCGACGCGCGCGCCGAGCGCCGCCGCCATCATTTGCGCGCCGAGGCAGATGCCGAGCATCGGCTTGTTCGATGCAAGCCGCGCCGCGACGGCGGCGATCTCGTCGCCGATGAACGGGTAGGCTGCGGTCTCGTAGACGCCGATCGGACCGCCCAGCACGATGACGAGGTCGGGCGCGACGAGTGTCTGCACGTCGAAACGATCGACGCCGGCGTCGTGCAGGCGGACGTCGTAGCCGCGTGCAGCGATGAGCGGGCCGAGCAGGCCAAGATCCTCGAAGGCGACGTGGCGAACCGCAAGACAGGTTTTGGGCATCGAGGAATAGTATCAGGTCGCCGCCGCCAATTCCCCGGGCAAGGCGTAGGCCCATTGCGTGATCGAGCCGGCGCCGAGGCACACCACGTAGTCGCCCGGCTTCGCCATGCCGGAGACCAAAAGATGCAGCCGGTCCGGCGTGTCCAGGGCAAAGACCTGGCGGTGGCCGTTCTTGCGCAGGCCCTGCACCAGCGAGTCGCGATCGATGCCATCGATCGGCGGCTCGCCGGCCGAGTAGATCGGCGCCACGATGACGGCGTCGGCATCGTTGAAGCAGGTGCAGAACTGATCGAACAACGCGGCGAGCCGCGTGTAGCGATGCGGCTGCATCACGGCGATGACCTGGCCCTTGGTCGATTCGCGCGCCGCCCGCAGCACGGCGGCGATCTCCACCGGATGGTGGCCATAGTCGTCGATGATGGCGACGCCATTCCAGGTGCCGGTCCGGGTGAAGCGCCGCCGCACGCCGCCAAACTTGGCGAGCGCGTTGCGGATCACGTCGTCGCCGATGCCGAGCTCGTGGGCCACCGCGATCGCCGCCGTGGCATTGAGCGCGTTGTGCCGTCCCGGCATCGGCAGCGCGACGTTCTTGATCTCATGCAGAAAATGTCCGGCGCGGTCGCGGAACAGGACGGTGAACAGCGAGGTGCCGCCGGCGTGCGACACCTCGGTCAGGCGCACGTCGGCTTGTGGGTTTTCGCCGTAAGTGACCAGACGGTGATCCTCGATGCGGCCGACCAGGCTCTGGACCACCGGATGGTCGGTGCACATCACCGAGAAGCCGTAGAACGGCACGTTCTCGACGAAGGCGCGGAACGCATCCTGCACCGCCTCGAAGGTCTTGAAGTGATCGAGATGCTCGGGGTCGATATTGGTGACGATGGCGATATCGGCCGGCAGCTTGAGGAAGGTGCCGTCGGACTCGTCGGCCTCGACCACCATCCATTCGCCGGCGCCCAGCCGCGCGTTGGTGCCGTAGGCGTTGATGATGCCGCCGTTGATCACCGTCGGATCGAAGCCGTCGGCGTCGAGCAGCGCCGCCACCATCGAAGTGGTGGTGGTCTTGCCGTGCGTGCCGGCAATGGCGACGCAGCTTTTCAGCCGCATCAGCTCGGCCAGCATCTCGGCGCGGCGCACCACCGGCAGCCGCTCCGCGCGCGCCGCTGCAAGCTCGGGATTGTCGGGCCTGATGGCCGAGGACACCACCACGACCTTGACGCCGGTAAGATTGGCGGCCGAATGCCCGGTGATGATCTTCACGCCCTTGTCGCGCAGCCGCTTGACGTTGGCGCTCTCGGCCTGGTCGGAGCCCTGCACCGTGTAACCGAGATTCACCATGACCTCGGCGATGCCGCTCATGCCGATACCGCCGATGCCGATGAAATGCACCGGCCCGATGTCGCGCGGCAGTTTCATAAGGGCTCCCAGCCTCTCTTTGCCCCCGCCGCTTGTGGGAGGGATAGGGATGGGCTCGTCAGGGTCGGCACTAACGTCGATGCCTGCGAACCACCTCCCGACCCCCACCCTAGCCTCCCCCACAGGGAGAAGGGCAAATTCTATTGGTTTGCGCTCGTCCCCGCCACCTTCAGGACCAGATCGGCGAGCCGGCCGGCAGCATCGAGGCGACCGACCGATTTGGCCGCCGCCGCCATGGCGGTCAGCCGGGACAGCGCCGCAGCCAGGACAGAAATCTCGGCGGCGAGCCGGCGCGGCGAAAAGGCGTCCTGGGTCAGCCGGATGGCGCCGCCGGCCGCTTCGAGCACGCCGGCATTGGCGAACTGGTCCTGGTCCAGGGCATGGGGCAGCGGCACCAGGATAGCGGGACGGCCGATGGCGGCGAGTTCCGCAACGGTCGAGGCCCCCGAGCGCGACACGATCAGATGGCTCGCCGCGATACGGGCCGGCAGATCGGCGAAGAACGTCGCGGTCTCGGCGTTCACGCCGAGCTTGGCGTAGGCGGCGCGGACCCGGCGCAAATCCTCGTCGCGGGCCTGCTGAACAATTGCGAGCCGTGCCCGCAAGTCGGCGTCGACAAGGCCGATGGCAGCGGGAACGATATCGGCCATGACGCGCGCGCCCTGGCTGCCGCCGAAGACCAGGAGCCGTAGCGGATCGGCGAGCGCCGGATAAGGCGCGGCTGCAGCGGCGACGACGGCGGGTCGGACCGGATTGCCGGTGAGCGTAGCCTTGGCGGCCAGGTCCGGGCGCTGAGCGAACATATCGGGGAACGTCGTGGCGATGGCCGTGACCCGCGGCGCCAGGAACCGGTTGGCGCGGCCGATGACGGCGTTGGCGTCGTGGATGATGCTTGGCACGTGAGCCCAGGCCGCGGCCAGGAGCGGCGGCACAGTGGGATAGCCGCCGAAGCCGACCACCGCCGCGGGCTTCAGCCGCGCCAACAGCGCGCGGGCCTGAAAATAGCCGCGGCCGAGCGTTGCGGCGGCTTTGACGAGCACCATCGGACTGCGCGACGCCAGCGTGGCGCTGGCGACCACGTGGATGGTTTGCTCGGAGAAGGCGGCGCCGTAGCGCTCGGCGCGGCGATCGGTGACGAGATGAACCGGCACGCCGCGCTTGCTCAGCGCCGCCGCCAGCGCCTCGGCCGGGAACAAATGACCGCCCGTGCCTCCGGCCGCCACCAGCACCGGCGCCACCGACGCCCGGCCCGGCTCGACCATCAGGCCGTGCTCCCGCTCGGGGCCAGCACCATTACGCCGGGCAGCACGGCCCGCGGCCGCTCGCGCGTCAGCGCCACCAGCATGCCCATGCCGTAGGCCAGCGAGATCAGCGACGAGCCGCCGTAGGAAATGAACGGCAAGGTCATGCCCTTGGCTGGAATGAGGTGCAGGTTGACCGCCATGTTGATGGTCGATTGCAGGCCGAACAGGATCGCCAGCCCCGCGGCGGCGAAACGGATGAACGGATCCTCCGTGCGCATCGCCTTGGTCAGCGCCCGGATCACGATGAACGCGAACAGCGCGACCAGAATGAGGCAGAGCACGACGCCAAATTCCTCCGCCGCCACGGCGAAGACGAAATCGGTATGGCCCTCGGGCAGGATGCGTTTGATAGTGCCCTCGCCCGGACCGCGGCCGAACCAGCCGCCGCGGATGAACGATTCCGTGGCGATGTCGATGTTGAAGGTGTCGCCGGACGCCGGATCGATGAAGCGGTTGATGCGCTGCGCGACGTGGGGAACGGTGAAGAAGGCGACGGTCAGCCCGACGCCGGCAGTAGCGGCAAGGCCGGCCACCCAGATCAGCCGCATGCCGGCCATATAGAACAACGCGCCCCACACCAGCGCCAGCAGCATGGTCTGGCCGAAGTCAGGCTGCATCACGAGCAGCGTCACGACGACGATCAGCAGCATCAAGGCAAAGGTGTTGGCCGGCATTTCCGGCCGCTTCGCCGATTCGCCGAACAGCCAGGCGATCAGCACCACGAAGGCCGGTTTGAGAAATTCCGACGGCTGGATGTTCATGCCCAGGATCACCAGCCAGCGCCTCGCGCCTTTGATCTCGGCGCCGAAATACGGCGTGACCGCCACCAGCGCGAGGCTGACAATGAAAACGACGAGTGAGACTTTGCGAATGTCGTGCGGCGACAGGAACGACGTCACGATCAGGACGATGGCGGCGGGAATGAGAAACAGCACCTGGCGATTGACGAAGTGAAACGGGTCGAGCCCGATGCGCGCCGCCACCGGCGGGCTTGCCGCCAGGCACAAAATGATGCCGCCAAGCATCAGCGCCGCCAGCGCCGCCAAGGTGAGCCGGTCGACCGTCCACCACCACTCGGAAAACGGCGTCGGTTGCGCGCGCGAGGCCATCGGCGTCCCCCAGGAGGTCCCCGCCTAGTGGTGGCACCGAGATAGTTTAAGGGGGATTAAGAATCGGCCGGCACCAGCCCCGGCAGCGCCCGCACCAGTTCTCGGAACGCGTCGCCGCGGACTTCGAAATTGCGGTACTGGTCGAATGAGGCGCAGGCCGGCGACAGCAGCACCACGGGCTCGGCTGCCGTCGCGGCGGCGGCGTCGCACGCGGCCGCGGCCAGCGCCTTGTCGAGCGTGCCGTCAATCTCGTGAGGCACGGCCGATCCGAGCGTCGCGGCGAATTCTTCCGCTGCCTCGCCGATCAGATAGGCCTTGCGGATGCGGGGAAAGAAACCCCGCAACGACTCGATGCCGCCGGTTTTCGGCTTGCCGCCCGCGATCCAGAAAATATCGCCGAAGCAGGCCAGCGCCTGCGCGGCCGAATCCGCGTTGGTAGCCTTGGAATCGTTGACATAGAGCACAGCGCCGCGGCGGCCGAGCTGCTCCATGCGGTGGGCGAGCCCGGGGAACGAACGCAAACCGGCCTGGATCGCCTCGGCGTCGAGCCCAAGCGCCAATGCCGCGGCCGTCGCGCAAGCGGCGTTCTGCGCATTGTGCTGACCGCGTAGTGAGCCGATGCCGCCAAGCGCGACGACCGGCATTGCGCCAGCGGGCGTCGCACGCATGATGCGCCGCCCGACGACGTAGATGCCGTCGCGCAACTCATGCCGCACCGAAATGCGGACGACGCGTTTGCCCGCCCGTTCGAGCCGGTCGGCGATCGTCCGGCACCACGCGTCATCGACGCCGACGACGGCGGTGCCGTCGCCCGGCACGCCGGCGACGAGGCGCTCCTTCACTTCGGCGTAATGCGCCATCGTGCCGTGGCGGTCGAGATGGTCCTCGCTGAGATTGATCAAAATGCCGACCGACGGATCGAGCGACGGCGCAAGGTCGATCTGGTAGGACGAGCATTCGATGACGTGGACGCGTCCCGCTTGCGGCGGCTGCAGCGACAGGATCGCGGTGCCGATATTGCCGCCGAGTTGCGCGTCGAGGCCGGCGGATGCCGCGAGATGCGCCACCAAAGCCGCGGTGGTCGACTTGCCGTTGGTGCCGGTGATGGCCACGAACGGCGCGCCCGGCGCACGCTTTTGCCGCTCGCGGCAGAACAGCTCGATGTCGCCGATCACCGGGACGCCGGCCTTGCGCGCAAGCTCGACCGTCCAATGCGGCTCCGGATGGGTCAGCGGCACGCCAGGCGCCAGCACCAGGGCGGCAAATCCGGACCAGTCGGCGTTGCGCAAATCGGCGGTGGCAATGCCGGCGGCATTCGCCTTGGCGATGCTCTGCGCGTTGTCGTCGAAGCCGACGACGGCGGCACCGCCGGCCAGGAGCGCGCCGGCGCCGACCAGCCCCGAGCCGCCCAGACCGAACACGGCGACCCTTTTGCCCGCGAAGGTCGTGACCGGAATCACGCGCTATCTCAACTTCAAGGTCGACAGCCCCGCCAGCGCCAGCACCACCGAGACGATCCAGAAGCGGATGACGATCTGCGGCTCGGTCCAGCCGAGCTGCTCGAAGTGATGATGGATCGGCGCCATCTTGAAGATGCGCTTGCCGGTCAGGCGGAACGACACGACCTGGACGATGACGGAGACCGCTTCCAGCACGAACAGGCCGCCGATCACCGCCAGCACGATCTCATGCTTGGTGGCGACTGCGACCGTCCCAATCATGCCGCCAAGCGCCAGCGAGCCGGTGTCGCCCATGAAGATCGACGCCGGCGGCGCGTTGAACCAGAGAAAGCCCAAGCCGGCGCCGACCACAGCGCCGCACAACACCGAAAGCTCGCCGGTGCCGGCGACGTAGTGGATCTGCAGATAGTCGGCGAACACGGCGTTGCCGCAGAGATAGGCGATCATGCCGAAGCTCGCCGCCGCGATCATCACCGGTACGATGGCGAGACCGTCAAGGCCGTCGGTCAAATTCACCGCGTTGCCGGCGCCAACGACGATGAACACACCGAACACGACGAAGAACCAACTGAGATTGATCACCAGGTCCTTGAAGAACGGAAACACCAGCGAGGTCGAAAACGGCGGGTGGCCGAGCACGACCAGCACGACGCAGGCGGCAGCGGTAATCAGCGCCTCGATGCCAAGCCGGGTGCGCGCCGAAAACCCGTTGTGGGTCTGCTTCTTCACTTTCAGATAGTCGTCGTAGAAGCCGACCAGGCCGAAGCCGAGCGTCACCCACAGCACCACCCAGACATAAGGGTTGGCGGGATTGGCCCACAGCAAGGTCGAGACCAGCATGCCGGACAGGATCATCAACCCACCCATGGTCGGCGTGCCGGCCTTGCTGATGATGTGCGATTGCGGGCCGTCGGCGCGGATCGGCTGGCCCTTGCCCTGCAGCAGCCGCAGCCGGTCGATGATGCGCGGGCCGAACAAAAAGACGAACAGCAGCGCCGTGATCACCGAGCCGCCGGTGCGGAAGGTGATGTAGCGGAAGACATTGAGGACGGAAAGCTTGTCCGAAAACTCGACCAGCCAATAGAGCATGCCACCAACCTTATGTGGACGCTTCCCCCTCCCAACCCCCCGCCGCATGCGGGGAAGGGAAGAGTGGGGGCTGGTGCGGATAGACCCGTTGCAGCGCCTTGACGATGGGGGCCATGCGCGCGCCCAGCGAACCTTTGACCATGACGACATCGCCGGCACGAATCGCCGGAACCACTTGCGTTTCGAGCGCGGCGGAATCCTCTGCATAGCCGCCGCGCCGGCTGGCGGGAAGAGCCTGCCACAGCGAACGCATCAGCGGCCCGCAGCAGAACACCAGATCGACCGCATTGGCGACGACCGGCGCGGCAAGGCCGCGGTGCAGCGCCTTGCCCTTTGGCCCGAGCTCGAGCATGTCGCCGAGCACGGCGATGCGGCGACCTTGCGGGCCGACCGGCGCCTGGCCGAGCAGCGCGAGCGCGGCGTCGACCGAGGCCGGATTGGCGTTGTAGCTCTCGTCGATGACCAGCGCCTGGCCGCCGGGCAGATCAAGGTCGATCGGTGCGCCGCGGCCGGAAATCGCCTGCAGCTCCGAGAGCGCCAGCGCCGCCATCGCCAGATCGGCGCCGACCAGCTCCGCGATCGCCAGCACCGCGAGCGAATTCATCACCAGGTGCCGCCCCGGCGCGCCGATCTTGTAGGTGAGCTCGGTGCCGAGGATGTCGGCCTGCACGGTCGAGCAGCGCGGATGCAGCACGCATTTGATCAGGCAGGCATCGGCCTTGGCGTGCTCGCCGAACGACACCACGCGGGCGATGCCGGCTTCGTTGGCACGGCGCTGCAGATGGGCGAATTGCGCAATGTCGCGGTTGAGCACGGCGACACCGCCGGGCTGCAGCCCAAGAAAGATCTCCGCCTTGGCGTCGGCGATCCCGGTCAGCGAGCCGAAGAATTCCAGATGCACCGGCGCAATGGTGGTGATCAACGCCACGTCGGGCCGGACAAGGCGCGACAGCGGCGCAATCTCGCCGGGATGGTTCATGCCCATTTCGAACGCGGCGTAGCGCATGTCGGCCGGGCAGCGCGCCAGCGACAGCGGCACGCCCCAATGATTGTTGTAGGAAGCGAGCGAGGCGTGGGTCTTGCCATCCTTCGACAGCGCGAGCCGCAGCGCCTCTTTGGTGCTGGTCTTGCCGACCGATCCGGTGACGCCGATCACTTTGGCATGCAGGCGTGCCCGCGCCGCACCGGCGAGATCGCGCAAAGCGCCGAGCACGTCGGGCACGACGAGCAGCGGCGCGTCACTGGGAAATTGCGCGCGCCGGTCAACGGCGACGACCGCGAGGCCGGCCTTGGCGGCGAGCGCGGCGGCGACGAACTGATGACCGTCGCGGCTGTCGCCCTGAATGGCGAAGAACGCCTCGCCCGGCTCGATCGTGCGGCTGTCGATGGAAATGCCGGAGACGGATTGCGGCAGCGCGCCCTGGCGCGCGGCGCGCATCGCAGTCGCCATCGCGTCGACGGTCCACAATGCCGTCATGCGGCTTGCTCCTTGAGCGCCGTGGCGACGGCCTCATGATCGCTGAAGTCTATGACCCGGTCGCCGATAATTTGGCCGGTTTCATGGCCCTTGCCGGCAATCAGCAGGACGTCGCCGCGGCGCAATGCGGCGATGGCGGTGCGGATCGCCTCGCGCCGGTCGCCGATCTCGGCGGCGCCGCGCGCCTGTGCCAAAATCGCGGCACGGATCGCGGCTGCATTTTCGCTGCGCGGATTGTCGTCGGTGACGATGACCCGATCCGCCTTGTCCGCGGCGACCGCTCCCATCAGCGGCCGCTTGCCGCGATCGCGGTCGCCGCCGGC
>JASHQO010000339.1 GCA_030039105.1 Xanthobacteraceae bacterium | reverse complement strand
TGATGGTCGCGGTGAATTCGGCCGGCGTCTGAAACGCCGGCTCGGTGCCGAACTTGGCGAGCGCCTGCACCATCTCGTTGGATTGCGTGGCGGCGTGCAGCGCCGCGCTCAAGGCAGAGACGACATCGTCAGGCGTATGCGCCGGCAGCCAGACCCCCGTCCAGGATTGCACGACGACGTTGTAGCCCGCTTCCTTGAAGGTCGGCACATCGGGCAGGAACGGCGAGCGTTCGGCGCCGGTGACGGCCAGGATCCGGATCGAGCCGGCCTTGGCGACCTCCAAGACTTCGCTGACCGGATTGACGCTGGCCGGAACGTGGCCGCCCAGCAAATCCTGGAGCGCCGGCGCGCCGCCGCGATAATGCACCGGAGTCATCGGCACGCGGGCCTCGCTCGCCAGCATGACGCCGGTGAAGTGCGGCGTAGCGCCGGCCGAGGTCGTGGCATAGCTCGCCTTGTCGGGATTGTCTCTGCACCACTGCAGGAACTCCGCCAGCGTCCGTACGCTATCGGGCAGCGCCGGTCCGATGGAGAACGCCAGCATGGTCTTGGCGACCGGCCCGACGGCGATGAAGTCGTTGACCGGGTCGTAGTTCAGCGACTTGAAGCTGTGCGGATAGAGCGTCATCGGGAAATCCGGCGTGAACAGCATGACGCTGCCGTCGGCCGGGGCATTCTTGACATACTCGACCGCGAGCCGTGCGCTGGCGCCGGGCTTGTTCTCGACGATGATCGACGCGGCATAGTGTCCCTGGATCGATACCGCGAGCAACCGCGCCACGATGTCGGTGCCGCCGCCGGCGGGAAAGCCGACGATGATGCGCACCACCTTGTTGACGGCCTGCCCGCGCGCGGCCAGCGGCCATAGCGCAACGCCGGCAAGACCCGTGACGAATTCGCGCCGCTTCATCGCAGCTTCCTCCCCTTCGTGCCGCCAGTCTAGGGCACGCCGGGGCCCGGCACATCAGGCATCGACGGCGGATCGGCATGCGTCAAACGCGCTGCGGCAAGACATCGGCAACCGGCATCCCGCAATAAATGTTCCAACCGAAATTTCCGAGCCGCCCCGGCACAAACCGCGCCTTCGGACGTTGTTTGTTCACGTTAAACAAACACCCCGGAGGAAAATCCATGAAACATTTGGTTGCACTGACCGCTGGCGCGCTGATTGCCGGCAGCACTTTCGCGGCCTCGGCCGTTCGCGCCGACGTGATGACCACGGTGCCGAATTCAAGCCTCACCGTAACCGACTGGTATAAGCAGGACGTCTACGATCAGACCAACACCAAGATCGGTCAGGTCGCCGACGTGCTGGTCGACCAGGACGGGCGGATCAACGCGCTGATCGTCGGCGTCGGCGGCTTCCTCGGCGCCGGCGAGAAGGACGTCGCGGTGAGCTTCAACACCGTCAAGGCGACGATGAAGGACAACAAGATCTATCTGACCATGAACACGACCAAGGACGCCCTCAAAGCCGCGCCCGGTTTCAAGTACGACAGCAACAAGAATACCTGGGTGCCCGACACGACCAGGTAACGGCTCGGCTTCCGAAGCCGTCCTGGAAGGCCTCGGCTCGCGCCAGGGCCTTCTCGCGTGATCTAGGCGGCAAATGCGCTACGCAGCCCCGGCATCACGTGAGCGGCGAACAGCGCGACCGAGCGCTGCATTTCCTCGAGCGTGAGGTCGCCGAAGCAGAGCTGTGCGACGATATAATTGGCCCGGGTCTCGTCGATTTGCCCGGCGAGGAATGCCCGCACTGTCTCCGGCGCGCCGGCGATCGCTTGCCCCTGCCCGATCAGATCGTCGAAGCTGTTGGCGCGCAACGGCGAGTCCGGCAGCGTGCCGTTGCGCTCGGAAAGGTAAGTGAAGCTCGCGCGCCAGCGCAGATAGGCGCGCCGCGCGATCGTGAGCGCAGCGGCATCGCTGTCGGCGACGACGATGAATCGCACCAGGCCCATCTTGGGCAGCTCCGCCGCGCCTCGCGCCTCGCTCCAGGTTTGGCGATAGCGCGCCACGATGGCGCGGGCGTTGGGCGGCATGTCGTTGGTGACGATGTTGAGGCCCTTGCGCGCCGCGCGCTCGGCGCTGTCGGGCGAATGGGCGCCGTACCACAGCGGCGGGTGTGGCTTCTGCAACGGCTTGAACTCCATCGGCACGTTGTCGAACTGATCGTAGCGCCCCTTCCAGCTCAGCGTCTCGACGGTGAACGCCTTGAGAATGAGATCGAGCCGCTCGGCGTAAATCTGCTGCCGCTCCGCGGCGTTCTGCCCGTAATAGGAAATCTCGAACGGCACCGAGCCGCGGCCGAAGCCGATTTCGAGCCGCCCGCCGCTCAAATGGTCGAGCATGCAGATTTCTTCCAGCACGCGGAGCGGATGATGCACCGGCAGCGCATAGACGAAGGTGCCGAACCGCAACCGATTGGTACGTTGACCGATTGCTGCCAGAAACACGCTCGGCGACGGCGCCATGCCCAGCGGCGTGAAATGGTGCTCGGCGACATGATAGGCGTAGAAGCCGGCGCGATCGAACGCCTCGATGACTTGCAACCGCTGCTCGTAGTATTCGCGCAACGGTAGATCGTTGCGGTCGAGGTGATCGAAAACGCCAAATTCCAAGCCCATGCCCTACAAGCCCATGCCCTACAAGCCCATGCCCTACAAGCCCATGCCCTACAAGCCCATGC
>JASHQO010000338.1 GCA_030039105.1 Xanthobacteraceae bacterium | reverse complement strand
GCGGCGTGACCCGGGCGCAGCTACATTTGCTGCGCGACGCCTACCGCTCGCTGTTCTTCGTCGAGGGCCGCATCGCCGACCGCATCGACGCGGTCGAGCGCGAATTCGGCAGCGATCCTCTGGTCGGCAAGGTCATCGCCTTCATCCGCGCCGGCGGCAAACGGCCGCTGATGCGTCCGCGTGTCGGCCGCTGGAATGACACGCGCGGGGACGGCGGCGGCGATCCGGCTTAAAGGGCGGACCGATGGCGGATCACGGTCCCATTGCCATCATCTGCGGCGGCGGCAGCTTTCCCGGCGCGGTCGCCGAGGCCATCGTGCGCCGCGGCCGCCAGCCGGTGATGTTTGGGCTCAAGGGCTGGGCCGATCCCGAAATCATCCAGCGCTACACCCATCACTGGATCGCGATCGGTCAGGTCGGGCGGTTCTTTCGCCTCGCCAGAGCGGAGCAGTGCCGCGAGGTGTTGTTCATCGGCTCGCTGCTGCGGCCGCCGCTCACGCAGATACGGCTCGATTGGCAGACGATCCGGCTGATGCCGCGCATCGTCGCTTCGTTTCGTGGCGGCGACGACCGGCTGCTGTCCGGCATCGCCAACGTGATCGAGGGCGCAGGTTTCCGCATCATCGGGCTCCACGACGTGGCGCCGGACGTTTTCATGCCCAAGAGCGTGCTCGGGCGCTGTCAGCCTTCCGAGCGCGACAAAAGTGACATCGCACGCGGCATGAGGCTGATCGCGGCGCTCGGGCCGTTCGACGTCGGCCAGGCCGCGGTGGTCGCCAACGACCATGTGCTCGCCGTCGAGGCAGCGGAAGGCACCGACAACATGCTGGCGCGGATCGCCGATTTGCGCCGGCTGGGGCGTGTGACCGCACCCATCGGCGTTGGCGTTCTGGTGAAGGCGCCAAAACCCGGACAGGACCGCCGCTTCGATCTGCCCTCGATCGGGCCGAAGACGATCGAGAGCGTGGCGCGCGCCGGCCTTGCCGGCCTCGCGGTGGCCGCTGGCTCAACCATCATTGCAGAATCCGCGTCGGTGGTGGCGTTGGCCGACCGCGAAGGGATTTTCGTTGCCGGCGTGGACGAAGCGGGCGCGGCCCGATGAACGCGCGTCCGCTGTCGCTCTTCGTCGTCGCCGCCGAAGAGTCCGGCGATGCGCTGGGCGGAGCGTTGATACGGGCGCTGCAAGCACGCCACAGTGGCGCGCTGACGCTCAACGGCGTCGGCGGCCGTGCCATGGCGGCGGCCGGCGTCAGGAGTTTGTTCGCCATCGACGAGCTGTCCATCATCGGCGTTGCCGCTATCCCACGCCGGTTGCCGACGATCCTCCGCCGCATCGGGGAAACTGCCGACGCCGTCGTCGCAGCGCAGCCCGACGCGCTGGTCGTCATCGACAGCCCGGATTTCACTCACCGGGTGGCGCGGCGCGTGCGCCGGCTCGCTCCCAAAATCCCGATCCTCGACTATGTGTCGCCGACGGTCTGGGCGTGGCGATCCGGACGAGCACGCACCATGCGCTCCTATGTGGACGAGGTGCTCGCCATCCTGCCGTTCGAGCCGCAGGTTTACGTCAAGCTTGGCGGGCCGCCGTGCCGCTATGTCGGCCATCCGCTGATCGAGCGCATCGCCGAATTGCGCCCCGATGCCGAGGAAGCGCAGCGCCGTCGCGCCGACCCGCCGGTCGTGCTGGTGCTGCCCGGCAGCCGCTCGAGTGAAATCCGCCATCTGCTCGGCGCGTTCGGTGCAGCGATCGAACGGGTAGCGGCGCGAATTGGCCCGATGGAGCTGGTGCTGCCAACCGTCCCGCATCTGCTGCCGCAACTGCGCGACAGCGTTGCCGGATGGGCGGTGGCGCCGCGTCTTGTGGCGGAACCAGCGGAGAAATGGGCGGCGTTTCGCCGGGCTCGCGCCGCTCTCGCCGCTTCCGGCACGGTGACTTTGGAACTCGCGCTATCCGGTGTGCCGACCGTCGCGGCCTATCGGCTGTCGACGAGCGAAGCCGTCATCGCCCGGCTGATCGGGCTCGGCCGATTGTCGAGCGTCATCCTCGCCAATCTGGTGTTGGGCGAGAACGTCGTTCCGGAATTTCTGCAGTCCGACTGCACGCCGGAGCGTCTGGCCGATGCGCTGCTGCCGCTCTTGTCCGATAGCCCGCAACGCCGGCGCCAGGTTGAGGCGTTCAGTCGGCTCGATGCCATCATGGCGATCGGCGGCGTGCTGCCGAGCGCCGCGGCCGCAGCGGCTGTCCTCGACGTCGCCCAGCGCGACCGCTCACGGCTGGGCCTACCCATGGTCCGACCATCCTGCTAAGGCCGCAGCAACGAGCCCCGCAACTGCAAAGACCGCCGCGCGTGAGCAAAACCAGAAGACCGGCCCAAAAATCCACGACCCGCGCGGCGATCACCGGCGTGTTCGGCTACCTGCCGCCCGACCTTTTGACCAATGCCGAGCTCGCCAAGATGGTCGACACCAGCGATGAATGGATCGTCGAGCGCACCGGCATTCGCGAGCGCCATATCCTCAAGGGCAAAGGGCTCGGCACCTCGCATATGGGCGCCGAGGCGGTGCGCGGGCTCCTGGCCAAGACCGGCACCGCGCCCGGCGACGTGGATCTTTTGATTTGCGCCACCACGACACCGGACCTGGTATTTCCGTCGACCGCCAATCTCATTTGCGACATGGCCGGCATCCGCAATATCGGCAGCTTCGACGTCCAGGCGGCGTGCTCCGGCTTTGTCTACGCGCTGACCGTCGCGGCGCAGTTCATCGAGACCGGCAAGTTCGAAAAGATCGTGGTGGTCGGCGGCGACAAGATGTCGGCGATCATCGATTATACCGATCGCGCCACCTGCGTTCTGTTCGGCGATGCCGCGGGCGCGGTGCTGATCGAGCCGAACAAAAAATACGGCATCATCGACGCGTTGATCCGCTCCGACGGCGCCGGCATGTCCCATCTGCACCAAAAGGCCGGCGGCAGCCGCATGCCGCCGACCGCGGAGACCGTGGCCAAGCGGCTGCACTACGTGCATCAGGAGGGCGCCGCGGTCTACAAATTCGCCATCGCCCGCATGGCCGAGGTCGCCACCGAGCTGATGACGCGCAACCGCCTGACCAGCGATCAGGTCGATTGGCTGGTGCCGCACCAGGCCAACAAGCGCATCATCGA
>JASHQO010000337.1 GCA_030039105.1 Xanthobacteraceae bacterium | reverse complement strand
CTCGAACAAAATCAACTCGGGCCATGCGCGCTCACCCCCTGCGCCCGGTCCCCCCTTGCGCCGCACCGCGGCACGTATTGGAACACCGCAGTTTAGCGGCTCTTCCGCGGCCGGCCACGGCTCCGCGTGCTTTTATGGGGAGGCGGAGCTTTTCTGCCGCGAGTGTGGCCGGACGATCACACCGGCCCAGCGGCACCGGGGAGTCGCCAATCATCCCCTTGGGGGGTTGGACGAGGACAGAAACGCCGGGCGCGCTTCCCGACCTCCCGCCCTGTGTCCTCGCCCGGTAAAGGAGGAAAAACCGAAAGTGCCGTTCGATTTTGCCATGTCGGCCCGGCCGGCGCTGTTCGTCGCGGCCGAGCCGCTCGCGCTAAGCCTTCCTTAACCATGAAAGTTCACGATCACTTAAGGATGGCGAATCTCAACGCCGGAGATCGTGTCATGGCCGTTTCCGCAATCGCTGGCTTTCACGCCGCCAGTCACCACACCCAATCGGCGTCGCAGCATCAACGCGGCGGCCATCGCGCCGCCTCGCTGTCCGACGTCGATGCCGCGGGATCGAGCGTCGCCTCGGCGCCGAGCCAGAGCGGCAAGATCGGCAGCAAGCTCGACGTGACCGCCTGAGCGGCCGCCGTCATGGACGCAAAGCCGTTCGTCGTCCGCGCCGCCGAGCCGCGCGATATTCCGGCGCTGATGCGGTTGAAGCGCCTGTTGGCGCAAGGCGAGAATGGGCTGCACGCGGTGCGCGCCACCGAGGCCGACTGGCTGCGCGACGGCTTCGGCCCAAAGCCCGGCTTCATCGCCTTTGTCGCCGAGGATGCCGCAGGCGTCGTCGGCATGGCGAGTTGCAGCGAGCGGGTCATCACCGGCTGGAACGGGCCGGTGGTCTTCCTGCAGGATCTGTTCGTCGAGCCGCACGCGCGGCAGCACGGCATCGCCCGCGCGCTGATGGCGCGGGTCGCCGCGCTGGCCCGCGACATCGGCAGCCCGATCGTCGAGCTCACGGTGCGGGCCGACAATCCGGCGGCGCAAAGCTTTTACGTGAGCAGCGGCTGCCTGCCGCTGCCGCAATGCCTGACTTTCGTGCTGGCCGGTCCGGCGCTCGCGGCGCTCGCCGATCGGGACAAGGAAGCGTTGGCGCTCGCCGGCTAGCCGTGAGCGTGATCCGATTCAGTTTGGTCGGACCCTGGTCTAAGATAGCTTCTCGGCCATGCCGAGATGGTCCTGCAGCGTCGGCAGCGTCTTCTGCGCCCAGCGCTTGAGCGCCGCGTTATCGCCGCTCTGGGCGTAGGCCTGGAACATCGACACCGCTTCCTGATGGCCCTGCTGTTGCATCTGGTCGTAGTCCTTGTCGAAATCCCGGCCGCTCTCGCCACGCAGCTTGTCGAGCATCTTTTGATGCTCGTCGTCGAGCTTGCTCGGCACCGGCGCGTCGACGTGGTCGGCGCGGACGATCTGCTTGAGCTGCGCGGCGAGGCGCTGGTGGTCGCGGATCATGTGCTCGGCGAAGCGCCGGTCGGCACGCACCCGCTTGTGCAACGCGAGCTCGCTTGACTGGATCTCGAACATGCCGCTGATCGCGGCATTCTTGACGAAATCCGCCGTCGAAGGCGCTGTCGCCGCGCTCGGCGATGCAGTGGCCGGAGCGCCGGGCGCCGGCGCATTTTGCGACTGCGCCGGCGTATTCTGCTGCGACTGTGATGAAGGTGCTTGGGCGAATGCCGGCGACGCCAAAAAGGCGCAAGCGCCCGCAATCAGTAACGTTCGTCTCATTGGGCTGCTCCGCTCATTGCGGCGGCCTTGTTGCTCGGTCGTCCCCAAAAAAGGCCGCCATTGTCTCAATGCGGAGCCCGCGGCGCGGTTCCTGGCGCGCGCGGGAACTTCTCAGTCGAGCCGCGGCTGCCAGACCATCAGCAGCATCAGCGCCGTGAAGCTCGCGAAGATAAGGCCGTCGAGCGCCAGCCAGGCGCGGACCAGGCGCGGATAGGCGTCGGCGAGCGGCTTGCGCTCGAGCGCCGCGTCGCGGGCGATGTTGCGCAGCCGCATCTCGACGCGCAGCGCGAGGAGCCACAGCGCCACCACCGCGGCATAGAGCAAGAGCGCGACGACGATCCAGAACTCGTTGAGCGGCGCAAGCCCGATCGCCCAGGCCAGCGGAAAGCCCGCGATCGGCTGCAGCGCCAGCGCCGGCGCGACGACGTAGAGCTGGACGCGCACGGCAAACTGCGCGACCAGCGCCGCGACCGACGGATTGCCCGAGCGCGTCGCCATCACCATGAAGCAGGCAGCGCCGAGCCAGGTGCCGTACAGCACCGCGGCGGTCAGCACGTGCACGAACTTGATGGCGAGGATAACGTCGATCATGGCGATCCGCCCGAACCTGCGCAGTCATCGCTGCGGCGCGTGCCGCGCATGTCAATAGCCGAAAACCACCGCATGCATGATCCGGCCGGGATAGAACGTGAAGATGCCGGCGACGAGCAGCGCGCCGGTGAACAATCCGATCATTGCGTGGCGATGGCGCGCCACGTCGTGCTGGTGGGCGCGCCAGACGGCGACCGGCACCACGATCAGGGTGAAGAGCGCGAGCAGATGGATCGGGCTCCACGGCCCCCACATCCGCAGCTCGTGAATGAAAAAGGCGCTGATGCAGACCACCAGCATCAACGCCACCCAGATGAAGCCGACGGTGCGATGGCCGAAGCTGCCCTTCGCCGCGCCCAACTGCACGATGCCGAGCGCAAAGGCCGCCATCGCCGCGAAGGCGTGAATCTGGATCGTCGGGCCAGCGTTCAATAATGGAGCGAGGCTCATGCGAGGCCCTGCGCCGTCATTGCGAGGAGCAAAGCGACGAAGCAATCTAGCTCGGCGCGTCTGGCCGGATTGCTTCGCTGCGCTCGCAATGGCGTAAGGCTAGAATGGAATCTCGTCGTCCATGTCGCCGCGGCCGCCGCCGCGCGCGCCGGCCGCCGCCGCGACTTTGCGGCTCGGCCCAGGCGAGCCGAAATCGCCGCCGTCATCGGCGCCGTAGTCGCCGCCGCCGGAGCCCGCGCCGCCGGCGC
>JASHQO010000336.1 GCA_030039105.1 Xanthobacteraceae bacterium | reverse complement strand
GGCGGCTCGGTATCCGAGGAGCGCAACGGCGTCGTCGACTGCATCGAAGGCGCCAGCGTGCAGTTGGTCAAGGACGGCGTGTCGCTCGCGGTCACCACCACCGACAACTACGGCGACTTCAAGTTCGATCGTCTCGACGAGAATTCCGGCCGCTACACGGTGCAGATTTTCGCCAGCGGCCGCTCCAAGACCGTGGAGGCCACGCTCGGCTCGAGCGTCAGCCTCGGCGAGATCAGGCTGTAACCGTAGGCTGGGTCGAGCGCAGCGAAACCGATCGCTTGCTGTGGCTCCGATGGCGGATTTCGCTGCGCTCGACCCAGGCCGCATTATTCCGGTGGCGTGCCGTTCGCGGCCAAAACTTCGCCGGCGAGATAGAGCGAGCCGGTGATCAGCACGCGCGGTGCCGGCTCGAGGTCGAGCTTGCCCGCGACCGCCAGCGCGCTCTCCACGGTGTCGCGCGCCAACGCCGGAATGCCGATGTTCAGCGCAATGGCGGCGAGCGCGTCCGCGGGCACCGCCTTGTCCTGGTGGATCGGCACGGTGATGACGCGGCGCGCCAACCCGGAGAAATTGCGCAGAAAACCCTCCGAGTCCTTGGTCGATAGCATGCCGACCACGAGCACCAGCGGCCGCGACACGCGCTCTTCCAGATCGGCGAGCGCCGCGGCGACGGCGCGGCCGCCGTCGGCGTTATGGCCGCCGTCGAGCCAGAGCTCGCTGTCCGCCGGCAACAGTGCCACGAGCTTGCCGTGGGCGAGACGCTGCATGCGCGCCGGCCACTCGACCTTGACCATGCCGGCCTCGAACGCGGCGGCCGGCAGCCTCAAGCCCGCGGCCCGCAACGCCGCGATCGCGGTGCCGGCATTCTCGAACTGGTGCCGGCCGTAAAGCCTCGGCGCCGGCAGGTCGAGCAGGCCGTTGTCGTCCTGATAGACCAGCCGGCCGCGTTCCTCGGTGGACGTCCAATTTTCGCCGGCGATGCGCAGCGGCGCCTCGACGCGGCCGGCCTGACGTTCGATCACCGCCAGCGCCTCGCGCTGTTGGCTCGCGATCACCGCCGGCACGCCGCGCTTGAGGATGCCGGCCTTTTCGCCGGCAATCTGCTCGATGGTATCGCCGAGAAATTCGCGATGATCGATCGATACCCGCGTGATCACGCTGGCGAGCGGCTGCGCGACCACGTTGGTGGCATCGAGCCGGCCGCCGAGGCCGACTTCGAGGAGCAGGATATCCGCGGGCTGGCGCGCGAACAGCAGGAACGCCGCCGCGGTCTCGATCTCGAACACCGTGATCGGCGCGTCGCCGTTGCGCGCCTCGCATTCGGCCAGCGCATCGGCGAGCGCCGCATCGTCGACGAACTTGCCGCCGCCCTCGCGACCGAGGCGGAAGCGCTCGTTGAGCCGAACCAGATTGGGCGACGTATAGACGTGCACGCGCTGTCCCGCGGCCTCCAAAATCGCGCGCATGAAAGCGACGGTCGAGCCCTTGCCGTTGGTGCCGGCAACATGAACGACCGGCGGCAGGCGCAGCTCCGGGTGATCGAGCGCAGCCAGGAGCCGCTCGATGCGGCCGAGCGACAGGTCGATGCGTTTCGGGTGCAGCGTCAGCAACCGCGCGAGGATGGCGTCGACGGCCTTCGCGTTGCCAACCGGCGGACTCACGCCGGCGCCGGCAGGCTCGCCCGCACATCCAACGCGCCGGCGGCGGGCGCCTTGGTCAACAGCCGGCACAGTTTGGCGATGATGGCGCGCAGGTCGTGCCGGTGCACCACCATGTCGACCATGCCGTGCTCGCGCAGATATTCGGCTTTCTGGAAGCCCTCGGGCAGTTTTTCGCGGATGGTCTGCTCGATGACGCGCGGGCCGGCGAAGCCGATCAGCGCGCCGGGCTCGGCGATGTGCACGTCGCCCAGCATGGCGTAGGACGCGGTGACGCCGCCGGTGGTCGGATTGGTCAGCACCACGACGTAGGGCTGCCGCGTCTCGCGCAGCCTTTGCACCGCGATGGTGGTGCGCGGCATCTGCATCAGGGCGAGGATGCCCTCCTGCATGCGGGCGCCGCCCGACGCCGCGAACAGCACGAACGGACAACTCTTCTCGACCGCGGTATCGAGGCCCTTGATCACCGCTTCGCCGGCCGCCATGCCGAGCGAGCCGCCCATGAAATCGAAATCCTGCACGCCGATGACGACGGCAAAGCCGTCGAGCCGGCCGAAGCCGAGCTTCACCGCGTCGTTGAGCCCGGTCTTGGTGCGCGCGTCCTTGAGGCGATCGACGTAGCGGCGCTCGTCGCGAAATTTCAACGGATCGACCGGCGCCGGCGGCACCGCGACGTCGATCCAGGTCTGGTTGTCGAACATCGCCTTGAGCCGCGCCGCGGCGCTCATGCGCATATGATAGTTCGAGCCGGGAATGACGAACTGGTTGGCCTCGACGTCCTTGTAGAACACGAGCTGGCCGGTCTCCGGACACTTGATCCAGAGATTGCCCGGCGCCTCGCGGCGCAGCATGTTGCGGATCTTCGGCCGGACGACGTTGGAGATCCAGTTCATCGCGTTAAACCTTTTAACCGTCACCCTGAGGGACAGACGCAGAATATAGTTTCATCGCCTACTTGCGCAATTCGTCGAGCGCCTCGGTCAGCGAGTAGGACGACAGGAGATTGTCGACCAACGCCGTGGCACTGTCCCAATCGAAAGTGCGGAAACTGTGGCCGGCGGTGACGAAACGGGCGCCGGCATAGAACATCTCGTATTGCAGGTGGCGTGAGCCGAATTCGGAACCGACGGCGTCCCACGCGGCTTTGAGGAATTTGACCTTCTGCTCCGGCGCCATGGTGGCTGAGCGCTGGGTCTTGCCGATGATCGCCGCCTCGTCCGGATTGGCGAAGTCGGCGGCCGACGACGGCAGCATGATCAGCGCGCCGCCGGCGAGGTCGCGCAGGCTCTGCATCACGCGCGGATAAAGCTCCTGGGTGATGACCTGCGCGGCGTACATGTAATGCTTGTTCGGCACGTACCATTCGCCGAATTGCCAGCCGGACGCTTCCATGCCCGACAGCATGGCATTGACCATGCCGACCTGGGCGGCGAGCGTGCCGAGCTGCTCGACGATGGAGGGGATGTTGGCGGTGCCGATCGCTTCGGTGATGCGGCGGGCGAGGCCGGCCAGGAACGTGATCTTCACCGTGAGCCGAATTTGCGCCTGGTAGTTCTGATAGACGTGCGCCGGCGTGTCGTGGAACTGCGCCCGGCACATATTGGTGTCGCGATGCACGAAGACGCGCTCCCACGGCACCTTGACGTCGTCGAAATACATCAACGCGTCGTTCTCGTCGAAGCGCGACGACAACGGATTATCGAACACCGAAACGGCGTGCGCCTCGTAGGATTTGCGCGACAGCACGCGCAGGCCCTTGGCGTTCATCGGCAGCGCGCAGGAGAACGCGATGTCCTCCTCGCCGGGCTTGAGCGGCTGCATGTTGGCAACCAGAACCTCGTTGCCCATCACCGCGCCGGTGCCGAGCATCTTGGCACCGCGGATGGTGATGCCGGACGAATCCTCGTCGACGATGCGGGCGACCAGCTCCTCGACCTGCTGGCCCCAATCCTTGGTGCGCTCGGCCTGCGGATTGATGATGACGTAGGAGATGAAGAGGTCGTTGCTGGAGGCGTAATCGCAGTAGTCGGCCAGCGCCTTGGCGCGCGCCGGACCGTGCTTGCGGAACACGTCGAGGCCCATGCGCTGGCCGATCAGCGACGACGACAGATGGTCCGGCGAGCGGCCGAAGAAGCCGCAAGACAGCGCCGCCCAGGCCTGCAGCGCCTTCCTGCGCAGCACCAGCTCGTCGTAGCTGCGCGGCATCTGCCAGCCGCGATTGATGCGGCGGCTCGAGCCGTCCGGCTGAAACGTCATCAGCTCGATATTTTCCGGCTGTGCCTGAAAGTCGTAGAGGGCGGCGGCAGCACGCACCGCGTTGCGGAACGCCGGATGCTCGGTGACATCGGGCACAAGCTGTCCGTCGATATAAACGGTGCGGCCGTCCTGGAGCGACTTGATGTGCTCCGCCCCGGTCCTCATGTTGGTCATGTCGCCTCCAGTGTGCCGACCGTTAGTGTGCCGACCGTTAGTGTGCCGACCGTTGCGGCGTCAGCGCGTCACCAGCGCAACGCCGGTCGCGACCAGGACGGCCGCCACGCCCTTTTGCACCAGATCGCGTCCCGACAGGGTTTCGCGGCCGAACTTCGGAAAGAAGACGCTTAGCACGACGCCAAAGACGAAGACAAACAGCGTCGTCGTCGAGCCGATGGCCTGCACCAGGCTCAGCGGCGCCAGCAGCAGCGCATAGCGATTGCCCAGGCCGCCGCCGAGATTGATCAGCTCGTTCGACGCATTGATCGACAGCAGCGCCGCGGTATTGCTGCGCAGCAGCGCCGTGAATTGCTTGCGGTAGGACGGCATCAGCAGCAGCACCGCGCCGAAGATTCCTTCGCCGACGAACATCCAGAACGTCGTCGTCCAGAATTCGACCTTCAGGGCGAAGACTTTGAAGATCAAGGTCGACAGCGCCATGATGAAGCCGCAGGCCACCATCAAGGCCGCCAGTCGCGTCTTGAACCCTTGGCCGCGTCCTGCCCCGCCAGCGGCAGATGCGTGGGACGGGCCGATGCGGATGGAGACGAACAGCGCGCCGACGATGATCAGCGCACCGCCGAGCATCTGCCGCGACGACAGGGTTTCGCCAAGCACCGCGTAAGCCAGCACATAGCCGAACAGCGGGCCGGTCTGGAAAAACGGCGCGACCACCGATGCCTCTTCGTTCTGCAGGGCACGCAGATAGAACAGCATTCCGGTCATGTAGAGGATGCCGGCGACGACGATCAGCGCGATGCTGCTCGGCTTCGGATCGAGAACGGTGGGCTCGAAGTACCAGATGATCGGCAGCGCCAGCACCACGACCAGCGCCGTGAACAGCACCATGATGGCGACGTTCGAGTCCTTGAAGAAGCGCTCGACCAGATACTTGTCCAGATGCACCGAGATGGCCCACAGGATCGGGCCGGAGAACGCGAAGAAGGGCCAAGACATCGCCACGTGCTCAAGCGCGGGCGATGCCGAAGCGGCGCAGCATCTGCGCGGCCATATCGCCGTCCCAGGCCACGCGGTTGTCGGGGTTTGCTTCCAGGCGGTCGAGACGCATCGTTTCGAGCTACTCCATCATTGCAACGGGCGTCGCCTTTGCGAGCATAGCCGGCTGCGACGAAATGCGATACCAAGCGAAGGCGTTCCGACCCGTCATGCTCGCGCTTGTCGCGGGCATCCACGTCTTGACTTCCGAGCCGAGGCAAAGGCGTGGACGGCCGGGACAAGCCCGGCCATGACGCAGAGTCGTGAACGGCGCGACAGAGGGAGCGAGCGTGGCGGGCGAGGACAGCGTGTTGCGGTCGCCGTCGAGCATGTTGCGGGCAGCGTCGGTCGCGATCGTCGGCGCTTCGGAGCGGGCGCGCTGGGCCAGCCAGATTTTCAACAATCTCCGCCACAACGGCTACGGCGGCAAAATTCATCTGGTCAATCCGCGGCAGCAGACCGTTTACGGCGAGCGCTGCGTGCCGTCGCTGCGCGACATCGCCGAGCCGGTCGATCATGCGATGGTGATCGTGCCGGCGGCGAACGTCGCCGCCGTGCTGACCGACGCCGAGGCCGCGGGCGTCAAATCGGCGACGGTCTATGCGGCGGCGGTCGGCGACGGCGAGAGCGAGCCGTCGCGACAGCGCGGCGCCTGGCTGAAGGATTTTCTCTCCACCAGCAGGCTGCGCGTCAGCGGGCCGAACTGCATGGGCTCCTACAGCTATCGCGAAAAGCTGTTCGCCTATCCAAACACCGAATTATGCAAAGTGCCGCCCGGGCCGGTCGCCGGCATCTTCCAGTCCGGCGGCACCATGCAGTTCTGGATGAAATGCGCCTCCGAACGCGGCTTGCGTTTCTCCTACGCGGTGTCGTCGGGCAACGAGGTCGATCTCGACCTCGCCGATTACCTCAACTTCATGGTCGACGATCCGCACACCAAGCAGATCGTGCTGTTCATCGAAGGCATCCGCCGGCCGCAAGCCTTCCTGCACGCCGCCGGGCGGGCGCTCGGCGCCGGCAAGCCGGTGCTGGCGATCAAGACCGGCGCCACGCAAAAATCGCGCACCGCGGCACGCTCCCATACCGGCGCGGTCGGCGGCGACTATGCGGCGTATCAGGCGATGTGCGAGCGCTACGGCATCGTCAATTGCCGCTCGCTCGACGATCTCGTGGAATGCACGCTCGCCTTCCAGTGCGGCCGGCTGCCGAAAGGCCCGCGCATCGGTTTTGTCACGACTTCCGGCGGCACCGTCGATCTGCTCTACGACTACGCCGAAGCCGAGGGCGCGGCGGTGCCGGAGTTTTCCGCCGCCACCCACGCGGCGCTGATGCCGCACATGCAGGAAGGCATCTTGCCGAAGAACCCGCTCGACGTCGGCATTCCGACCACGCTGAAGATCGCGTCGGACCAATGTGAGATCGTTGCCCGCGACCGGGGCATCGATATCGTCGCCTGGTCGGCCTCGCTGCCGGGCAAGGGCGGCGTATGGGACGATGTCGGCCAGCTACGCCGGCTGTTGAGCGTGACCGACAAGCCGGTGCTCGGCTTCGGCCGCATGATTTATCAGATGACCGCCGAGGGCCTCGCCGTCCAGGAGCAGGCCGGCTTTCCATTCCTGCAAGGCCTCGAGCCGACGCTGCGCGCCATCAACGCGCTGTGGTTCTTCGCCCAGCGCACCGGCCGCGCGCCCGCCGTTGCCGATGCCGCGCCGCCGAGCGATCTGACAGCGGCCACTCTCGATGCGACGCTCGAGCGCTACGGCATCGCGCAGCCGCGAAGCCGCGCGGTGGCTACCGCGCAGCAAGCCGCCGACGCCGCGGCGGCGATCGGCTTCCCGGTGGCGCTGAAAATCCGCGCCGCCGACATCGTGCACAAGACCGAAGCCGGCGGCGTCATGCTCGACCTCAGGAACAGGCAGGACCTGCTGGCTGCCGCCGACGCATTGGCGGCCGCGGCGCAGAGATCGCATCCCGGCGCCAAGATCGACGGCTTTTTGGTGCAGCAGATGGTGTCCGGCGTCGAGACCATCGTTGGCGCTCAATCCGATCCGCTCTACGGACCGCTGCTTTTGGTCGGCGCCGGCGGCATCATGGTCGAGCTTGTGCGCGACGTGGCGCTGCGGCTGCTTCCGGTCGGCCCGGCCGACGTCGGCGCCATGATCGACAGCCTCAAGATCAAGCGCCTGCTCGACGGCTATCGCGGCAAGCCGCCGGCCGACCGCAAGGCGTTGGAGGACGTGGCGCTTGGACTTGCCCGCTTCTACCTCGATCACCGCGCGAAGATCGAAGAGATCGAGATCAATCCGCTGATCGTGCGCCCGCACGGCGCCATCGCCGTCGACGTCCGCGTCGCCTGGCGCGAGGGCAAAGCATGATCCCGAAAAAGCCGGCCCTCGGACTTGATCCGAGGGTGGCAACCGGTTTTCGGAAAAGATCATGCGCAAGCAAAAAGCTGGAGCGGGATGACGATTCAACCAAAACTCACCCCGCGCTAGAGACCGTCCCTTGCCGCAGCATCGGTCGAAGCGGCGGCGTCTTGCGCGAAGAGTTCGAGAGCTTATCGACGTCGCAATAGGCGAAAAGCCGGCAAAGCTTCATCCTCCCCCCTGCAGCGGGGGCGAATGTAATAAGGAGAAAATCCGATGGACTTCGAGCTTCCAGAAGAGCTGCGCATCTTCAAGCAATCGCTGCGGCGCTTCGTCGATACCGAGATGATCCCGATCGAGCGGGAGACCACGCTGCCGGGCGGCGAGAAGCTCAAGCCCGAATATTACGAGCGCTTCTGCCGGCGCGCCAAGGACCTCGGCTTCTGGAAGATGGACATTCCCGAGGAATACGGCGGCACCGGGTTTTCGGTGCTGGCGCGCTCGATCGTCGAGACCGAGCTGTCGCGCAGCATCGCGCTGCCGGCGCGCGGCATGGGCCATATCGCCGGGCCGAGCGTGCGCGCGATCCTTTATTCGCTCACCGGCGAGATGAAGGAGAAATATCTGTTGCCGTCCGTGCGCGGCGAGCTGAAAGCCTGCTTCGCCCAGACCGAGCCCGATGCCGGCTCCGATCCCGGCGGTATGCGCACCGTCGCCGTCAGAGACGGCGATCATTATGTCATCAACGGCGTCAAGCGCTTCATCACCGGCGCCGGCGACGCCGATTTCATGCAGCTCATGGCGGCGACCGACCGCGCTAAAGGCTCGCACGGCGGCATCTCCTGCTTCATCGTCGACATGAATACCCCCGGCGTGAAGCTCACCACGCAATACAAGACCATGATGGGCGACGAGCCGTGGGAGATCGTGCTGGAGAACGTCCGCGTGCCGGCGAGCCACCGCGTCGGCGAGGAGGGCGAAGGTTTTCGCCACGCCCAGCAATGGCTCGGTGCCGGCCGGGTGCGCCACGGCGCCCGCGCGCTCGGCGTCACCGAGCGCTGCCTGGAAATGGCAACCTCCTACGCCAAGCAGCGCGCGACCTTCGGGCGACCTTTAGCCGACCGCCAGTCGATCCAGTGGATGCTCGCCGACATGTATGTCGAGCTCGAAGCGGCGCGGCTTCTGGTCTACAAGGCCGCCACCCGCCTCGACAAAGGCGAAGACGCCCGCAACGACGCCTATGTCTGCAAATATTTCGCCGACGAGATGGCGTTCAGAGCCGCCGACATGTGCATGCAGATCCATGGCGGCATCGCGCTCACCACCGACCTGCCGATCGAGAAATTCTGGCGCCAGCAGCGCAGCTTCCGCATCACCGAAGGCGCCACCGAGGTGATGAAGATGGTGATCGCCCGCCACGTGCTGAAGACGTACGCCTAGCCGTCATTGCGAGCGAAGCGACGCAATCCAGACGGAGCCTCAGCACTGGATTGCTTCGCTTCCGCTCGCAATGACGGAGGATTACCGGCTGCAGAAATAATCGACCACGTTCCACAGCGGTTTCGGCTTATAGTCGGCGTCAAACGGTAGCGGCCGGTTGGGCAGGCCGTCTCTGCGCTTGAACCAGACCGGCACCCAGGTGTAGCGGTCGGTGATGCCCCAGGTGCCGATCATCTGCGGCCGCACCGCGGCGCAGATCGGCTCCAAAAAATCATAGGCGCGCGCGGCGACGATGGCGTCGCGCACCGCGATCGGTCCCGGCAATTCGTGGTCGACCACGTCGAGCTCGGTGACGTGCACGCTCAAGCCAAGCGAACGCACTGCGCCGACGAAATCGTAGATACCGTCGCGATCGATAGCGTATTTGCCGTTGATGTGACCCTGCAGGCCGACGCCATGCAGCGGCACGCCGCGGGCGACGAGATCGCGGATCAGTTTCAGGAACGCCTCGCGCCGCTTCGGCGACGTGCCGTCGAGGCTTTCGATCTCGAATTCGTTGATGACGAGTTGCGCCGTCGGATCGACCGCGTGCGCAGTGCGGAACGCGAAGTCGATATACTTGTCGCCGAGATATTGCAGCCACACGTTCGGCCGCAGCCCCGGCGCTTCGCCCTTGGATTCGTCGATCGCCTCGTTGACGACGTGCCAGGTCCTGATCTTGCCGCGATAGCGCCCGACCACGCGCTCGATGTGATTGGTCAGCTCGTGCTCGGCCTCGGCGGCGCTCGAAATGCTCTTGGTCCAGTCCGGCATCGCGCCATACCAGACCAGCGTATGGCCGCGCATGGTCATTTCGTTGGCCTCGCAGAAGGCGAGGACGGCGTCGGCAAAATCGAATTTGAACTGGTCGCGCGCCGGCCGCATGTAGCCCCAGAACAGGCCGCCCTCCGGCGTCAGCTCCTGGCAGTTGTTGAGGATGGCGGCGCGGTAGTCGGGCTCCTGCTGTAGCGGAGTTAACCGCACGCAGGCGCCGTAGGGAATGCGCCCGGGCTTTATGGTGGCAGCTTGCGCCGCGCGTCCCGCGATTGCGGTCGTGGCGGCGGCCGCGGTCAGCGTCAACGCATGGCGGCGTGACAACATGGTTTCAGCCCGGTTGCGATTGCGGCAGCGGCAATCCACGGCATGCTGAAAGCACTATGTGCGGCGCCGCCGTGGCGCGCCAGCGCCGCGACCGGAAACAAACGAATTAACCTTTAAATCCGGAACCGTTTTCGCCGCGCCGCCGCGCGTGGCATTGCTGGCCGGTTCAATGGGCGGTTTGTCCGCGGAGGCCTGTCGTGAACTTTCTGGAGCTGACCCGACTGGGCGCGCACCACGCGCGCAACGCCGTGGCCGAGGAAGTCTATCTGCGTACCGGCCGCGACGTCACCGTCCCGGTTTCGATCTACGGCGAGGTGATCGAGCGCTGCAATTACAAGTGCCGCTACTGCGACTACTGGCGGCGGCCGCACTACCGCGACGAGATGTCGATCGCGGAGTGGCAGAAGGCGCTGCTCGACCTGAAGGATTTCATCGGCCACTACCACATCGAATTCTCCGGCGGCGAGCCGTACATCAAGAAGGGCTTCGTCGACCTCATCACCTTCTGCGGCGAGCAGGGGCTGAAGTGGGGCGTCACCACCAATGGCGGCGCCTTCGGCAACGAGAAGGTGGTCGATTGGACGGTCAAGGCCAAGCCGTTCAACGTCAACATCTCGATCGATTCCCGCGATGCCGGCGTGCACAACTATTCGCGCGGCATCGACGGCTCGCTCGACGACATCGTCGCCGGCATCCGCGCGCTCCAGCGCGCCAAGGCGCGGCACGGCGTCGACTTCCCGATCATCGTCAAGGCGGTGGTGCACAAGCTCAACTTCCGGCTGCTGCCCGACATGGTCGATTGGGTGCGCGAGATCGGCGGCACCGCCGTCAATTTCCAGCCGGTCGAGCAGGTCACCGACGAGGCCAAGGACGAGTTCTGGATCGGCCCGGAAGACATCGACGACCTGATCGAGGTCAAGGATCGCCTGCTCGAGATGAAGCGCCGGGGCGGCGCCATCCTCAATTCGGAGCTGTTGCTCAATCTGTGGCCGAACCACTTCCGCCGCGAGAAGGCGCCGCGCGAGGCAATGCCGTGCCGCATCGGCATGCGCAATTTCTTCATCCGTGCCGACGGCCGGGTCGAGATGTGCTGGAACTTTCCGCCGATCGGCAACGTTCGGACCCAGACGGCGCGGGAGATTTGGTACGGCAAGGAAGGCTCCGAGCGCAGGAAAGAAACCGTGGCCTGCGAGACGTTGTGCCTGTTCACCTGCCTGTCGCAGAAGAACCTCGGCGACAAATTCAAGATGGGAATGAAGCTGTTGCGGCGGCCGGCGGCGTGACGGGGCGGCGCGGGTTCCGCCGTGGAACCCGATCGAATCTGCGCACGCGGCCCCAAGGAGATCACCAAGCAGCCCCAGCGTCGGCCCAATTTCGCCCTTGTCGCCAATAGAGTACGCCGCCGCACGGGGGCGGCACGGCCGGCGGTAAGCCGGCAGTAACCAAGTTCTGGGTAGTGTCGATTCGGCGGAACGGCGACCGTGAAGGCGCCGACGCCCAGTGAGGCTGAGATCATGTTCAGGATTTTCATCGCCGGATGCCTTGCCGTGGCCGCGCTCGCGATGACGTCGGGCGCGCAGGCGGCGGACCTTTCCGTGGCGCCGCTCTACAAGGCGCCGCCGGCGCCGGTCACGCCCGCCTACAACTGGTCGGGCTTCTATCTCGGCCTCAACGGCGGCGGCGGCTGGGGTCGTTCCAATTGGGACACCAGCAGCGATCGGTTCGGCACTTCGGGCGGGCTGGTCGGCGGCACCGCCGGCTACAACTGGCAATTCGGCCATGCGGTGCTCGGCCTCGAAGGCGACATCGACTGGACCAACATCAGCGGCACCGGCACCTCGACGCTGTGCCCGGCCGGCTGCACCACCAGCGAAACCTGGCTGTCGACGGTGCGCGGACGCGCCGGCTACGCCTTCGGCGGCGTGCTGCCTTACGTCACCGGCGGCCTCGCCGCCGGCGACATCCGCGCCGCGACGCCCGGCTTCGCCGGCGCCACCGACACCAATGCCGGCTGGACCGTGGGCGGCGGCATTGAATTCGCGCTGCCCGGCAACTGGACCGCCAAGGCCGAATACCTCCACGTCGATCTCGGCCGCTTCAACTGCGGCGTCAATTGCAACGGCCTGCCGACCGACAACGTCTCGGTGCACGACAACCTGTTGCGTGCCGGCGTGAACTATCGCTTCGGCTGGGGCCAGTAACCCTTTCATCGCCATCGGCGGCGCCCTCGCGCAGCGCATGACGCTGCGCCTTCGCCGCAATTGACTCCCGTCCTCGGCTTGGTGTCAGTTCCCGTCGAGCGCCGCGCGCCCGCGCCGCGGCACCGAAATGACCGT
>JASHQO010000335.1 GCA_030039105.1 Xanthobacteraceae bacterium | reverse complement strand
CACGCCCGGCCCGTTGTCCTTGATGCAGAACTCGAGCGGCAGCGAGATGCGCGCCTTGGCGCCGGGCAGCGACAGCCGCACGCCCGGGCGGAACGCCGTGGTCAGCGCGATCTCGCCGCCGGAGGTATTTTCTCCGATCGCTTCGGCGGCGTTCTTGACCAGATTGAGAAACACCTGGACCAACTGGTCGCGGTTCGCCAACACCGGCGGCAGCGACGGATCGTAGTCCTCGACGAACTTGATGTGGCGCGCCACGCCCGATTGCGCCAGCCGCTTCACGTGGTCGAACACGACGTGAATGTTGATCGGCTCGCGCTCCACCGGCCGCTCGTCGGTGAATACTTCCATGCGGTCGACGAGTTTCACGATGCGGTCGGCCTCGTCGCAGATCAGCCGCGTCAGGGTGCGGTCGTCGTCGTCGACCGACTGCTCGAGCAGTTGCGCGGCGCCGCGAATGCCGGACAGCGGATTTTTGATCTCGTGCGCCAGCATGGCGGCGAGCGCGATCACCGAGCGCGCGGCGCTGCGGTGGGTGAGCTGGCGGTCCATCTTGTCGGCGATGGTGCGCTCCTGCAGCATCACCACCACGCTGTCCGGCTGTTCCGGCAGCGGCGCGACATAGAGATCGACCAGGCGATCGCCCGGATTGCGCGGCGTGCCGAGATCGACCTTGTATTCGTTGACCGGGGCGCCGCGGGCCCGCACCTGCTCGATCAGCGTGAGCAGCGGGCTGCCGAACGGCACCAGGTCGCGCAGCAGATGGCGGCGTAAAAGCGATACCGACACTTCGAAGAAGGCCTCGGCCGCGGCATTGGCGTCGGTCACCCTGCCGTCCGATGACACCACGATGACCGGATGCGGCAGTGCATTAAGCACCACGTCGGGCGGCGAGCCGCTCAGCAGGTTTTCGGCCGTGCTCATCCGGCAGTCCTCGGAACCCGGCTCGCAGCGGCGCCGGATAGCCAAAGAAAGAGCTTGGTTGCCAATGGCTTGGCGGAGTTTTGGGTGTGGATACCGGCCAGTAGCATTTGCACACGAAATAGGCGTGGTTGAAGCTTTGCATATAGTTTAGCCAAATCCGTCGCCCGCGCAAGTGCTGCACTGCAATATCCCTAACCTGTCGGGATTATCCCCTTGACGCACGTACCGCATTGCGGTAATATGGCGACACTTAGAGGGGTCGCCCATGTCAAAAGACGCGCAACTTCAAAAGCTTGGCAAGCTGACGGTTAGCGAGTTTTTCGCCCGTTTTTCGGATGATGACGCCTGCCTCGCGCACATCATGGAAGTGCGGTACGGCCTGCGCCATGAATGCAAGACCTGTGGAAAGTACGGGACCTTCCACAAGCTCACAGGGCGGCCCGCCTATTCGTGCTCGCACTGTCGAGCCCAAGTGCACCCGGCGGCCGGAACAGTGTTCCAGGACAGCCACACGCCGCTCCGCGTGTGGTTCTACGCGATCTATTTGTTCGTCGTGACGCGCCACGGCGTCAGCGGCAAGGAGCTACAGCGCGCGCTTGGCGTGACCTACAAAACCGCTTGGCGCATGGGCCAGCAAATCCGCCTGCTCATGGCGAAGGCTGACGGCTTCCAAGTTCTCAAAGGTCACGTTGAGGCCGATGAGGCATACATGGGCGGCCCGCGCCCGCGTAAGCAGAAGATGTCGAATAAGACAATTATTCTCGGCATCAAAGAGCGTGGCGGCCGCACGCATGCCGAAGTGATCGATCGCGCCAACACCGATGGTCTGCGCCGTCCGGTTCTCCGCACTGTCGAGCGCGGCTCTACCGTCTCGACCGATGAAAGCCGCGCCTACACCTTACTCACTCGCGACGGCTACATTCACGGCGCAGTGCGCCACATGAACCGCGAGTACGTGCGCGGCGTGCATCACACCAACAGCATCGAAAGCTTCTGGCGATTGTTCAAAAATTCAATTCGCTCAACCCACATTCATGTGAGCGGCAAATACATGGATCGCTATCTGAAGGAATTTACTTTCCGCTCGAACCACCGCGGGATGGTGAACGCGATGTTCGACCTCCTGATTGCGTCGGTGTAGTCGCCAGCGTCTTGATGGCGGCTTCAACGTCCTTGCGATTCGCGGGACCGATGCCGCGCGTTTCCTCTTGCTTGATGAACTCGCGTAATCGGCCGGTTCTTAAGGCTTCGGTGAGCGTGAGCATGGTTCAACCTCGACGGCGGCGCACCCATATAGTAGGGGATAGCGCGGAGGCCGCGCCACCGGCTGATGAGTTCCGACGGCGCGGCTGTCCACTACGATTTTAACGCGCGGTTATTTCGCACTGAGCATCACCTGCCTTTCGGTAGGAGCCTGCGAGGGCTCGGTTAGCGGTCATCAACCGCCGTTAAAGAGGCCACGGTGCGCCCGCACCGTGGCCTCAAACTCTCATTTCAAATCGCGAAGCTTCGTCCCCATCACGTCCCCTACTTCTCTGCCGTCCGGCTCGTCCTGCAATTCCTTCATCGCGGCGCGGCTGGTTGGGTGATCGTACATTGCATAGAGTTGCCGCTTGCGATGATCGAGCTTCCATAGATCGCTTGCCTCGTCGTAATGGAGAACGCCGTCCGCCTTGAGCCGGTGCATCTGCGGTCGCAGGCTCGATTGTTCAATCGTTCGCCCGTAGCCATCCCGGATAAACTCGCGAATTAGCTTGATGTTGGCGCCAAGCGGAAAATGATCGACCAATGCCTGGATGACCAATTCCTTGATGGTCATGGCGGCATAACGCTCATTTTTTCCGAGTGCGGCT
>JASHQO010000334.1 GCA_030039105.1 Xanthobacteraceae bacterium | reverse complement strand
GTCATCGAGCGGGATGAGCTGGGGGAACGTCGGCGTCAGCGAGTTCTCGCGCTTGAGCGTGCGCAGCACGTTGCGCACCGCATTCGCCGCGGCGAACAGCGGCAGCGACGGGAACGTCGCGGCGACGACGCCGGCGGCTTCGAGCTCCTCCAGGCTGCGCTGCTTCGGTCCGGCCGCTTGCGACAGCGTCGCCATGTGCGGGCCGCCGACCTCGCGCAGGACGCGCTTGATGTCGTCGATGGTGTCGACGCCCATCGGTTTCGCCATGTCGGCGCCGGCCTCCATGAACAGGCGCGAGCGTTCGATCGCGGCGTTGAGCCCGTCGACGCCGGCCGCATCGGTGCGCGCGGCAATGAAGAAATCCGGATCGCGCCGCGCGTCGAGCGCCGCCTCGATCTTGGCCAGCATCTGCTCGGTCGGGATCACCTGCTTGCCCGGCAGGTAACCGCAGCGGTTGGGAAACACCTGGTCGGAGATGAACACGCCGGCGACGCCGGCCGCCTCGAAGGCGCGCACCATCTGGCGCACGTTGTTGACGCCGCCGAAGCCGGTGTCGGCATCGACATAGACCGGAACGTCGACGGCGGCGCAGATGCGCGCGTAGTGGTCGGCATAGTCGCGCATGTTGCACTGGCCCATGTCGGCCTGCGCCAGCATCGAGCCGATCGCCGCGTAGCCGCCGGCGCAGATTGCCTCGAAGCCCTCGGCTTCGATGATGCGCGCCGACAGCGCGTCGTAGGCGCCCGGCATCAGCACGAGGCGCTTGCCCGCCATGATGGCCCGAAGTTTCTTGCGCACGCTCATGGCGTCGTCTCCCTTATCTCTCCCCGTCATGCCCCGCCAACGGGTCCGGCTCAAAATGGCCGGAACTGTTCATCTGCTGTCCTTCGCGGCCTGCAGCCACGGTTGCGCCGCGGCGGCGCGCTGCTCCCATTGCTTGATCTCGGCCATGTGCTTGAGCGTCAGCCCGATATCGTCGAGCCCTTCGAGCAGCCTGGTGCGGTCGGCGGCCGGGATCGCGAAGGCGACGTCGGGGCCGCCCGGACCGCTGATGCGCTGCGCCACCAGATCGACGGTGAACGGGCCGGCGCCGTTGACTTGGACCACGCGCGCGATGAAAGCGTCGGCATCGTCGGACGCCAGCACGATCGGCAGCACGCCGTTCTGCAGGCAATTCTCACGATAGATGTCGGCGAAGCTCTTGGCCACGATGACGCGGATATTGTTCGCGGTCATGCTCCACACTGCCGTCTCGCGCGACGAGCCGGCGCCGAAATTGTTGCCGGTCACCAGAATGCCGGCATTGCGGAATTGCGGCTTGTTGAGGACGAAATCGGGATTCTCGCTGCCGTCGTCGCGCCGGCGCGCGCGATAGAACAGCATCGCCTTGTGATCGTCCTTAAGGCCGCGCGACGGCAGCACCGGCGCGATCTGGTCGGTGTTGACGTCGTCCTTGAGCAGCGGCGCGGCGACGGCGGTGTGGGTCGAGAACGGCTGCATCACGCCGCTCCCGCCAGCAATTGCCGCACGTCGGCGATGCGGCCGGCGATCGCGGTCGCCGCCGCGGTCGCCGGGCTCGCCAGGTGCGTGCGCACCTTGGGGCCCTGGCGGTTCTCGAAATTGCGGTTGGTGGTCGAGACGCAGCGCTCGCCGGGCAGGCCGCGGTCGCCGTTGCCGCCGGCGCACATCGAGCAGCCGGATTCGCCCCAGAAGAAACCGGCGGCGCGGAACACGCGGTCGAGGCCGGCCGCTTCCGCCTCGCGCTTCACCGTCGAGGAGCCGGGCACCACCATGGCGACGACGCCGTCGGCGACCTTCCGGCCGCGCACCACGGCGGCGGCGACTTCAAGGTCCGGCAGCCGGCTGTTGGTGCACGAGCCGATGAAGACGCGATTCACCGGCAAGCCGGCGAGCGGCGTTCCGGGCTTGAGATCCATATAGGCGAACGCGCCTTCCGCCGCCGGACGCCGGCTGGCGTCGAGCGCCGCCGGCTCCGGCACGCGGCCGGAAATGCCGACCACCTGGCTCGGATCGGTGCCCCAGGTGATTTGCGGCTCGAGCGTGCCGCAGTCGAGCGCGACGTCGCGGTCGAACGTGGCGTCGTCGTCGCTCTTCAGGGTACGCCAGTGGGCAAGCGCGCGATCCCATAGCTCGCCCTGCGGCAAGTAAGGCCGCCCGGCGAGCCAGGCGAACGTCGTATCGTCGGGCGCCACAAAGCCCGAGCGGCCGCCCATCTCGATATTGAGATTGCACAGTGTCATGCGCTGCTCGATCGGCATGGCACGCACGGCCGCGCCGGCATATTCGACCACGTAGCCGCGGCCACCGGCGACGCCGAGCTCGGCGATGAGCCGCAGCGCCACGTCCTTGGCGCTGACATGGGCGCCCAATTTCCCTTCGAGCCGCGCCCGCATGCTCTTCGGCCGCTTCATCGCCATGACTTGCGTGGCGAGGATATGCGTCATCTCGCTGGTGCCGACGCCAAATGCCAAGGCGCCGACGCCGCCGACGGTGCTGGCGTGGCTGTCGGGCACCGCGTGCGTCGCGCCCGGCAGCACGATGCCGAGCTCCGGCGCCACGACGTGGGAGATGCCCTGGTCCGGATCGTCGATGTCGAACAGCTTGATGCCGGCCTTGCGCGTGCCGTCGCGCATCGCTTTCAGGAACGCGGCGCCGGACGGATTGGTGTTGTCGTCGCGCCCCGCCTTGGTGGCGACGGTATGGTCCTGCACCGCAAAGGTCAGGTCGGCGCGGCGGATCGGCCGGCCCTGTTTCTCCAACTGCGCGAAGCCATGATGCGCATGCAGCTCATGCAGCACGTGGCGGTCGATATAGAGCAGGTCGCGGCCGTCGGCGCGCCGCCCGACCAGATGAGACTCCCAGATTTTATCGAACAAAGTGCGCGGCATGGCGTTGGTCTCGCGGCGGACGGGCCGTGCTATGATGGGCGGGCCAGGGGAGCAAGGCAAGCGGCGCGCCGTAGCCCGGATGAGCGAGGCGACATCCGGGGCCAGCGTTGCGGCGCATTCCCCGCATATCGCGGGGCCTGTCGTCGGGCCGGCCGCTTCTACATTGGAGCGTCACCATGCCCCGCGTCGTCGGCATCGACCATCTCGTGCTCAGCGTCGGCGATTTCGATCGCTCCAAGGAATTTTACGACAAGCTGCTGACGTTTCTCGGCTTCAAGCTCAAGCACGACTACGGCGACATGGCCGGCTGGAGCAACGGCAAGACCTTGTTCTGGATCGCGGCGGCCGACGCGCAAGGCAGGAAGCACAAATATCGCAAAGGCGATATCGGCTTCCATCACTATGCGTTCGAGCTCGCGAGCCGCAAGGCGGTCGACGAGCTCGGCGCGTTTCTGCAAGCGAACGGCGTCACCGTGGTCGACCCGCCGGGCGAGTATTACGGCCGCAATTACTACGCCGTATATTTCACCGATCCTGACGGCATGAAGCTCGAAGCCATGATCTGGGCGCCGCCGCAGCCTAAGCGCAAACGCAAGCGCAAGAAATGAGACGGTGCGCCGTAGCCCGGATGAGCGAAGCGACATCCGGGGCCAGCATTGCGGCGCACTCCAGGCAATCCCTATTCTTTGGGTGCGCCACGGCAAGTGATAATAGGGTATGCGAAAGCTCGTTTACGCCACCAGCGGCGGCACCGGCTCGCGCTCCGGCTGCGGCGTAGAGCTCACCAGCGTCGGCCCGGGGGCGACGACGCGGTTGCGGCCGTAGCGTTTCGCCGTGTAGAGCGCGCGGTCGGCGGCCTCGACCAGGTCGGCCGCGCTCTGGCCCTGCTGCGGCACCATCGACTCGACGCCGATGCTGATGGTGACGTAGCCGCACGGCGCCTCGGCATGGGGGATCAGCAGGTCCTCGACCGATTTGCGCGCTTCCTCGGCCAGCGCAGTCATGCGCGCGACATCGAGACCGGGCAGCAGCAGCGCGAACTCCTCGCCGCCATAGCGGGCGACCAGCACTGCGTTCTCCAGCGTCACCAGCGACAGCGTCTCGCCGACCGAACGCAGGCAGGTGTCGCCCGGCACGTGGCCGTAACGGTCGTTGTAGAGCTTGAAATGATCGATATCGATCATCATCAGGCCGATCGGCTGTTTGCTTTCGGCGGCGCGCTTCCAGTCCTGCGTTAGCTGGCGGTCGAAGCCGCGGCGGTTGGCGAGGCCGGTCAGGCCGTCGAGGCTCGCCAGCTCCTCGAGATGCTCGTTGGCGATGCGCAGCTCCTCTTCGCGCTCGGCGAGCTTTTGCGCCATGTCGTCGAGCGCCACCGCCAGCGGCTCGAACTCGGCGATCCAGGCTTGCTGCAGCGGGCGGACGCGGAAGTCGCCATGGCCGATGCGCTGGGCGGTGCGCACCAGCGCGCGGATCGGCTTGACGATGAGCTGCTCGCCGCCGAACCAGGCGACCAGCAGCACGAACAGGCCGAACAGGGCGAGCTGCAGATAGGCGATGGTGGTTTCGCGGTCGATGCCGCTCTGGACCGCCTTCTCGTCGAGGCCGACGGCGAGGCGGGCCTCGGTCCACGGCACGCGCACAAAGGCGAAGATGCGGCGAACGCCGTCGAAGCCTTCGGCCGTGACCGCGCCGTCGTCGCGCGTGAGCATGTCGTGGGCGAGCGCCTGTGCCGCGAACGGCTTGCCGATGAGATTTTCCTGATCGGCCGAAGCGGCGACCAGCGTGCCGGCGCCGTCGAGCAGCAGGATCGAGGCGCCGGAACGCTGCGCTGCGTCGTCGATCAGCTCGCCGATCCATTTCAGATTGATCACGGCCAGCACGACGCCGTCGATCGCGCCGTTATCGCCAAGCGCCGGATAGGTGGCCATCAGGCTCGGCCACCGATGGATGCGGTTGACCAGATAGTCGCTGAGCGCGAAATTCCTGGCGTGCAGCGCGTTCTGAAAATGCGGCCGGTCGGCGACGTTGAGGCCGATGACCTCGGAGTCGGTCGAGCATTTGATCTTGCCGTCGACGTCGGCGACCGCCATGGCGCGCAGCCAGGGCACATTGCCGGTCAGCACGGTCAGGAACTGGTTGCAAGCGGCAGGATCGGTCGGCATCTTGGCGTGGACGCGGCCGACGATCTGCAGGAGGGCTCGGACCGACGAAATGACCTCGCGTTGCGCATCGGCGCCGCGCCGCGCCAGATCGACCACCTCGGCGCGGGCGCGATCGACGCGATGGCCGCGCGCGATTTCGAGGCCGTGAATGCGGTCGAACACCAGCGGCGTGATCGCCAAGAGCGCCAGCGCGATGAGGCGGGCGCGAATGCTGAAAATAGGGTTCGCACGCCGCGACGGCTTGCGCGCCCCTGCCCGATTGTCCAGCATTCTTAGCCCTCAGTCCCGGTTCCGCACCCTAAAGGACACACGTGAAAGTCGACTTCGAGCATTCGATAAAATTTGAATCTTTCCGGGCGTCGACCGAATGGAAACCATGAGCCGATCGACCGGAATTGCGGCGGTGCGCGCGTCGATCGCGGCGGCCTGTCGCGACGCCGGGCGCGATCCGGCGACCGTGACGCTGGTGGCGGTGTCGAAGACATTCGACGCCGCGGCGATCGAGCCGGTGATCGCCGCGGGCCAGCGCGTATTCGGCGAGAACCGCGTCCAGGAAGCCAAGGCGAAATGGCCGCCGCTCGCGGCACGCCATGCCGGGCTCGAGCTACACCTCGTCGGCTCGTTGCAATCGAATAAGGCCAAGGAGGCGGTGGCGCTGTTCGATGCCATCCATTCGGTCGATCGGCCGAGCCTCGCCGAGGCCCTGGCCAAGGAGATCGCCAGGCAGGGCCGGCAGCCGCTCCTTTTCGCCGAGATCAATACCGGGGCCGAGCCACAAAAAGCCGGCGTGCTGCCCCAGGCGGCCGACGGCTTCCTCGCCGCCTGCCGCGACCGCTACGGCGTCGTCATTTCCGGCCTGATGTGCATCCCGCCGGCCGATGAGGCGCCGGCGCCGCATTTCGCCCTGACCGGGCAAATCGCCAAGCGCAATGGGCTGAAGCTTCTCTCCATGGGCATGAGCGCCGACTTCCAGACAGCCATCGCCTTCGGCGCCACCCATGTGCGGGTCGGTACGGCGATTTTCGGCACCAGGAGGGACGCGGCGCTCTAGGACTGAATGATGATTCGCGTCTTTGGACTGAGCCGGCTGAGCAGCCGTTGCAGGTCGCGCGACCGCAGCGCGATGCAGCCCGCCGTCGGCGCAAATGCCGGACGGGCCATATGGATGAAGACCGCGCTGCCGCGGCCGGCGATCCGCGGCCGGGTGTTGTGGTCGATCTCGACGATCAGGTCGTAGAGCGGGTCCGTCCGGCGCAGCCGGTCGCCTGGGTCATTGGCCGAGCGTCGAAAGGGCCGGTTGTAGCGCCGGTCTTGCGGATCCTCGCACCAGGCATCGTTCGGCCCGATGCGGCGGACCGGCAGCGGAGTGCGCGGCCGCGGCAGCCGGTCGGCGCGCCACCATAGCCGCAGCGGACGAAAGCGGCCGCGCGGCGTGCCGCCGTCGCCTTCGCGCTTGTCGGCCTTGATGCCGGCGCGGCCAAGCGCGACCGGCAACGCCAGGGGACCGGCCAATATCACGCCTTGTGTCGCCCGGCCCGGCCGGCTACGGACGCGGATGAAGCCAAGCGCCGTCCGTCGCATGGGTTTTTGCCCGGATTCCCAACCTTGCCCTGCTCTTGTATCTTGCGTTCTACGTCGGGCCGAGCGCCGCGGCAAAGCGGCAGCGGGGGTTGAATGCCGAATACGCGCAAGATCCTGATCGTCGAGGACGATGCCGAGCTGCGCGACGGGCTGGCGGAGCAGCTATCGCTGCACGAGGAGTTCGAAGCGGTCGGCGTCGACACCGGCACCAAGGGCGTGCAGGCCGCCAAGGCCGGCCAGATCGACCTCGTCATCATGGACGTCGGCCTGCCCGACATCGACGGCCGCGAAGCGGTGCGCATCCTGCGCAAGAACGGCTTCAAGGCGCCGATCATCATGCTGACCGGCCACGACACCGATTCCGACACCATTTTGGGCTTGGAATCCGGCGCCAACGATTACGTCACAAAGCCGTTCCGCTTCGCCGTGCTGCTCGCCCGCATCCGCGCACAATTGCGCCAGCACGAGGCCAGCGAGGACGCGGTGTTCACCATCGGCCCCTACACGTTCCGGCCAAGCTCGAAGCTTCTGCTCAATCCCAAGGGCAACAAGGTGCGCCTGACCGAGAAGGAGACGTCGATCCTGCGTTACCTCTACCGCGCCGGGCAGCGGCCGGTGTCGCGCGAGACGCTGCTGCAGGAGGTGTGGGGCTACAATTCCGGCGTCACCACCCACACGCTGGAGACCCACATTTACCGCCTGCGGCAGAAGATCGAGAAGGATGCCGCGGCGCCCGCCATCCTGGTCACCGAGGCCGGCGGCTACAAATTGGTGCCGTAAACCGACGGCCAACATGACCATCGAAGACGACGTCGCGTTCCTGGAGCGAGTGCCGATCTTCCGCCGGCTCGGCCCGCCGGCGCTGCGCATTATTGCCATCGGCGCCGAAAGCTATCAGGTGCAGTCCGGCCAGGTGCTGTTCACGGCCGGCGAGGCGGCCGACGGCGGCTACATCATCCAGCGCGGCTCGTTCACGCTGTCGACCGGCCGCGGCGAAGATTCGTCCGACATCGTCGCCGGTCCGGGCACGCTGCTCGGCGAGACCGCGCTGCTCACCGAGACCGCGCGGCCGGCGACGGCGCGGGCGCGCGAGGATGCCACCGTGCTGCGCATCTCGCGCTCGATGTTCCTGCGCATGCTCGAAGGCTTCCCCGACGCCGCGGAGCGGCTGCGCGAGCTATTCCTGTCGCGCGCCGATCAATGGGCGCGGGAAATCGAGAACGTGCACGCTGCGCTCGGCGGCGGCAGTAGCCCGGATGAAGCGTAGCGAAATCCGGGAACGATTGCGCGGCGATGCTCAACCCCGGATTACGCTTCGCTCCATCCGGGCTACGTCTTTTCGGGATACTTCTTCTTGCGCGCTGATCGATGGGCGCGGGAAATCGAGAACGTGCACGCCGCGCTCGGTAGCCCGGATGAAGCGTAGCGAAATCCGGGAACGATCGCGCGGCGATGCTCAGCCCCGGATTACGCTTCGCTCCATCCGGGCTACGTCTTTTCGGGAACGATTCGACCAAAGCTCATCCCGCTCTAAGCCTCGATCGTCGCCGTCACCGGCACATGATCGGATGGCCGCGCGGCGCCGCGATAGGCTTTGGCGATAGTGATGTCGGCGACGCGGTCGGCCAGCATCGGCGAGGTCCAGATGTGATCGAGACGGCGGCCCTTGTCGGCGC
>JASHQO010000333.1 GCA_030039105.1 Xanthobacteraceae bacterium | reverse complement strand
GGACAGCGTGTTGAAATCGCAATTGATCCGGCCGGCGATCAGATCGCTCAGCGCCTCCGGCTCGCCGCGATAGGCCACGTGCACGGTGTCGATGCCGGTCATGATCTTGAACATCTCGCCGGAAACGTGCGTCACCGTCCCGCTGCCGGCCGACGCCACGGTCAGGCCCGGATGCTCCTTGGCGTAGGCGATGAACTCGGCGACGGTCTTCGCCGGAAACGACGGATTGACCAGCATGACGAAAGCGCCGCGGGTGACGCTCGCCACCGGCGCGATGTCGCGGACGAAGTCGAAGTTGAGATGCTGGTACAGCGCGCCGTTGGTGTACGACGCCGTCGAGACCATCAAAATGGTGTAGCCGTCGGGGGCGGCGTTCACCACCGACTCGGTTGCGATATTGGTTCCGGCGCCGGGCCGGTTGTCGATGACGACTGTTTGCCCAAGATGGTCCGACATCGCCTGGCCGATCAGGCGCGCGGTGATATCGAGCCCGCTGCCGGCGGCGAAACCGACCACGAAGTGGATCGGCCGGGTTGGGAAATCGAGAGCGAGCGCCGGCTTCGCCAGCGTCGCGGCCGCAGCACCTGCCGCCAATTGCAGAAATCGCCGACGGCGAAGCCGCATGACTCCTCCCGTTTTATAAGCAGCCGCGGACCTCCATCACGCTACACCGCTGCTCCGAGGGGAGGAAGGGTCGAAGCGCCGCAGTGCCCGCTGTTACATTGTTCATTGCGCGACGCGCGTTTCCCGGTGGTGGCAAATGCTCTAGCATGCGCGGCGTCGATCGAGAGTCCAAACATGGCGTCGCATCACGGCCACCGGCACGATCATCACGACCACGATCACCGTGACGATCGCAGTCATGGTCATGGCCACGCGCACGGCCACGCGCACGGCCATGGCAGCGGCCATGGTCACAGCCATGTGCCGGCGACGTTCGGCAGCGCCTTTGCCACCGCCACGCTGTTGAATATCGCCCTGGTCGTTCTCCAGGTCGCCTACGGCGTGCTCGCACACTCGATGGCGCTCCTCGCCGACGCCGGCCACAACGCCGGCGACGTACTGGCGCTGGTGCTGGCCTGGGCCAGCCACGCCATGTCGCAACGACACCCGACCGAGCGCTACACCTACGGCTTCCGCTCGACCTCGATCATGGCAGCGCTGATCAACGCTACCGTGCTGCTGGTGGTGACCGGCGCCATCGCCTGGGCCGCGATCGAGCGCCTGTTCGCGCCGCAACCGGTCGCCGGTGCAACCGTGATGGCGGTGGCGGCGCTGGCGATTCTCATCAATGGCGCGGCGGCCGCGATCCTCGCCCGCGGCAACAAGGAAGATCTCAACGTCTACGGCGCGTTCCTGCATCTCGTCGCCGACGCCGCGGTGTCAGCCGGTGTCGTTGTCGCCGGCCTGATCGTCCTTGTCACCGGCTGGCTGTGGGTCGACCCCGTGGCGAGCCTCATCATCTCCGCCGTCATCGTGTGGAGCACCTGGGGCGTGCTGCGGGATGCGGCCAAAATGTCGCTGCAAGGCGTGCCGCCGCAGATCGATCCCGGCGCGGTGCGGGTCTATCTGCAATCGCTGCCCGCGGTCGCCGAGGTCCACGACCTGCACATCTGGCCGATGAGCACCACCGAGACGGCGCTGACTTGCCATTTGGTGATGCCGGACGGCTATCCGCACGACGATTTTCTCGATGCGGTCTATGCCGGGCTGCAGCAGCGCTTTGGCATCGAGCACCCGACCATCCAGATCGAACGCGGCGACCGGCCGTGCAAGCTGTCGCCGGCCCACATCGTTTGAAAGCGTGACGCCGAAAGCCCGCGCCGGCGGGGGCCGGCGCGGGTTTCGCTGTTTAATCGCACGCGGATTACGCCGGCACGATGGCGACGATTTCCATCGTGTGCGGGTCGATGATCAAGAGCTGATCGCCGACCAGGACGTAATCGAAGCCGCGATATTCCGGCACGATCGTCACCACGTCCTCCGGCAGAACCGCGACATGGACGGTCCGCGGCACAGTCACGCCGACGCGAACGTCGAAGTCGGGATGATCGACGCGCACAACGCTGCGATCCTTGACGACGACGTCCTTGATCTGGGTGCGCTGCTGCTCGGAAAGCTGAACATTGGCACCGCCGGACGGCCGGCCCGGCGCATTGCCCTGGGCGCTCACGTTTGCGCCACTCTGGCCACGCTCCTGAGCGGTTCCCTGGTTACGCTGCGCCGTACCCTCGTTGCGCTCCTGCGAAGACTGTTGGGCGCTCGAACCGTTGTTGGGCTCGTTGCTTTGCGCGCCGCGGGTATTCGCGTTGTTGCGCTCTTCGTTCTGCGACTTTTGAGTCTGCAACGTGCCCTGGCCGGAACGCTCCTGACCTTGGGTCTGGCTCTCCCTCTGCTCGGCGCCGCCGGCTTTTGGCTCATTTTGCGCGGCGCCGCCCGGCTTTATCTCGCCGCCAGGCTGCGAATGCATTGCCGCGCCGCCCGACGGGGCGGTCTGATGCTGTGCCGCACCGGGCGAAGCCTTGTTGCTTTCGCCGGAAGACGGAGCCTGCGCCGCGGCCCACCCCGTGGATGCGATCAGGGCCGTCATCGCGACCGAGACCAATAATTTGTTCCTCATCTGGATTTCTCTCCTGTGTCGTCCCCGCGAGTCGTTGGGCCACAAGTCATTGAGCCACATGCGGCCGGACTCTGTCGTGCTTCCTGCCCAACCCGGCGAGCGCGCGCATGTTCCAAGACGACGCGATTGTTGTGTCACGTTCATCTTGTCACGCCAGTCGCGCGTGCTGATGCCTCGGCTACGTTGTCAACGTGTGCCGGCAGTCTGCCGATCGGCGTTATTTTGCCGGACAAAGAAAAAAATCTTGGAACAAAAAAGAATTATTTGCGTTGCCCGTTCGCGGGCGGTGCGCGGCAAAAAATTTCAAGACAGCGTCACGATGCGCGAACCGATGCGCCATCTACGCCCATAGCCTGCGGCTCGCGATGCGCGCGCCGTCGACCAGCGCCCTGAACTTCGCCCACACGATCGACGGATGCACCTCGTTCGATCCGGCGAACGAAGCGAAGCCGCAATCGGCGCCGGCAATGACGCGCTCGCGACCCACCACCGCGGCAAAACGCTCGAGCCGCTGCGCCACCAGCTCGGGATGCTCCACCAGCACGGTCGACTGGGTGATCACGCCGGGAATCAGAATCCTGTCGTCGGGAATTTTGCTGCGCTTCCAGTCTTCCCACTCGTGCTCGTGGCGCGGATTGGCGGCTTCGAACGAATAGGCGCCGGCGCGGACCTTGAGAATGACGTCAACGATGTCCTTGAGCTGCATGTCGTGGACGCGCGGCCCCATATTGATGCTGTAACACGTGTGAAAGCGGACGCGATCGGCCGGAATGCCGGCCAGGGCGGTGTTGAGCGCCTCGACGCGCAGCGCCGCCCACTTGCGGCAGGCGGCGATGTCGAGATCGGGCCGCGTGATGTAGTACGTCACCAGGAACGGATCGTCGATCTGCAGCAGGAAACCGGCGTCGACGATCGCCTTGTACTCCTCGCGCATCGCCTCGGCGATGGCGAAGACGTAAGCTTCCGGCGTCGGATAATATTCGTTCGGCGTCGTCGCCTCGACGTTGGACGGCGCAATTGCCGGCACGAAAGCTTCCGCCGCGCCGGCGCTCGCCAGCGCCGCCTTGAGCGTGTCGAGATCGGTTTTGAGCGCGGCGTGGCCCTTGTACTTCACCGGCCCGGCGCAGACCATCAGTGCCCGACGCCGCCGCGCGCTGACCTGCGCGGCCACTGCCGACTGATAATACTCCGGAAAATCGCGCGTCTCGCGCGTGTTGGCGAACGGACTCGGCCGAAAGCCTTCGCGCTGCTCCAGCCCGCTCAAGCGTGACGCCGCGTAGGTGATGAAGCTCGGCTTACCCATCTCGCCGTCGCTGACGATGTCGAGGCCGGCTGCGACCTGCTGGCGCACGCAATCGCCGACCGCGCGGCGCAGGCGCTCCGCATAAGCCGTCTCGTCGACGGCCTCGCCGTCCATGCGTTTGAGCATCGTGTCGAACAGATCGTCCGGCCGCGGCAGGCTGCCGACATGCGTGGTCAGGAGACGCTCGGTGCTGGATTTCATTTTTCCTGTCCGGCTGACGGTAAGGCGCGTGACTATGACACTGCCGCAGCGGCTGCGGCAATCAACGCGGCCGTGCGCGTGCCGCATGCAGCCTATTCGCGTGCGCCGCCTTGAACGACGATCGAACGTTCATGATACTTGCCGCCGACCGGTCGCGTTTGTCGGGCAACGAAAAACAAAAGAGCAAGCCATGAGGAAACTGCTGCGAGGCTTGGCATGGGCTGCATGCGTCCTGGCATGCGGGGCGGCCGCCCACGCGCAATCGGACTATCCGTCGCGACCGATCAAGATGTACGTGCCGTTTCCGCCGGGCGGCGGCATCGACGTCACGGCGCGGATCGCCGCCGACAAGCTGTCGCAAATTCTCGGCCAGCAGATCGCGATCATCAACCAGGGTGGCGGCGGCGGTGCCATCGCCACCGACGCCGTAGCGCGCGCCGAACCGGACGGCTATACCCTGCTCTATCACTCCGTCACCGGCATCACCCACGCCGCGGTCACCGCCGACCTGCCCTATGACTGGCTGCGCGATCTTGCGCCGGTGTCGCTGATCACGCGCTTCGCGCCGGTGATGATCGTCACGCCGACGCTGCCGGTCAAAACCATGGCGGACTTCATCGCGCTGCTGAAGGCCAATGCCGGCAAATACAGCTATGGCTCGTCCGGCACCGGCACCGCGGTTCATCTCGCCACCGAGCTGTTCAAGCAAAAGGCCGGCGTCGACATCGTGCACGTGCCCTATCGCGGCACCATTGCGGTGCTGCCGGACCTGATGTCCGGCCGCGTCGTCATGATGATCGACGGCGTGCCGGCCGAAGCCAAGAACATCCAGAACGGCACCGTGAAGGCGCTGGCGGTGACGACCGCCACGCGCTCGCCCGTGCTTCCCGACGTGCCCACCATGAAAGAAGTCGGTCTCGACTACGAGGTGCCGTTCTGGACCGGCCTCTATGCGCCGGTCCGCACGCCGCGGACGGTCATCGACAAACTCGCTGCCGCGGCCAACGCGGCAATGCACGATCCCGACGTCGTCAAGCGGCTCAACGCAATCGGCACCGAAGGGGTCGGCTCGTCGCCGTCCGAGCTCGATACCGCAACCCGCGACCAATTCGCGCTCTATCGGAAGATCGTGCACGACAATCCGGCGCTGCTCAACGGCCAATAGCGCGATGGCGCTTCACGCCGTCTTCTGCACCTTCAGGCCAAGCTCGGCGATGGTCTCTTCGCGCATGATGAATTTCTGGATTTTGCCGGTGACGGTCATCGGGAAGGCGTCGACGAACTTGACGTAGCGCGGCACCTTATAGTGGGCGATCCGGTCGCGGCAGAAGGCTTTGATCTCCTCCTCGGTGGCGCTCAGGCCGGGGCGGACTTTGACCCAGGCGCAGATTTCCTCGCCGTAGCGATCGTCCGGCACACCGATCACCTGCACGTCCTGGATTTTCGGATGGCGGTACAAAAATTCCTCGATCTCGCGCGGATAGACGTTCTCGCCGCCGCGGATCACCATGTCCTTG
>JASHQO010000029.1 GCA_030039105.1 Xanthobacteraceae bacterium | reverse complement strand
CACGTCACGACGAAGCGGTCGTGACGGCCCTCGCCAATCAAGTCGATGCCGTCGTGGGCCTTCACCTTGAAGCTGACGCGCGGACCGACGACGTCCACGCACTCGACGTCGACCGTCACCGTCATGCCGGGCAGCGTCGCGGCGAGATGACTGACGTCGACGTGGACGCCGAGGCTGCCTTCGCCCGGATCGAGATGCGGCGCCAATAGCTGCGTGCAGACCCATTCCATCAGCACGATCATGAAACCGGTGGCGAACACTTTTGGCATCGCCATGATCTCCGGCGATTCCGGATAGGTGTAGGGCACCGTCTTGTTCTCCGGCACCTTGTAGGCGAAGCGGTGCGTCATGCCGGGCTTCAGCGTCGACTTCATCTCACGACCCCTGCCCGCCCGATTTCGCCTTCTCGTCGCCGGGCAGCACATAGTCGGTGCCTTCCCAAGGCGAGAGGAAATCGAAAGTGCGGAACTCCTGGGCGAGTCGCACCGGCTCATAGACCACCCGCTTGAGCTCGTCGTCGTAGCGCACCTCGACAAAGCCAGTGAGCGGAAAATCCTTGCGCAGCGGATGCCCCTCGAAACCGTAGTCGGTGAGGATGCGCCGCATGTCGGGGTGGCCGGTGAACACCACGCCGTAAAGATCGTAGGTCTCGCGCTCGAACCAGTCGGCGCCGGGGAACACCGCGATGATGGAGGGCACCGGCGTCGCCTCGTCGGTCGCGACCTTGACGCGGATGCGCACGTTCTGCTTCGGCGACAGCAGGTGATAGACGATGTCGAAACGCTGCTCGCGGCCGGGCCAGTCGAGCGCGGTGATGTCGATCAGATTGACGAACTGGCAGCGGCTGTCGTCGCGCAGAAATTTCATCACAGCGACGACGTCGCTGGCGCGCGCCGTGACCGTCAGCTCGTGAAAGGCCACTGCATAGCCAGTCACCGCGGAGCCGAGCGCGTCGGCGATCGTCTTGCCGAGCGTATTGAGGGTCTCGTCCATGATCAGCGTTCGATTGTCGCGGTACGGCGAATTTTCTTTTGCAGGAGCAGCACACCGTACAGCAGCGCTTCCGCGGTGGGCGGGCAGCCCGGCACGTAAATGTCGACCGGCACGATGCGGTCGCACCCGCGCACCACCGAGTAGGAATAATGGTAGTAGCCGCCGCCGTTGGCGCACGAGCCCATGGAGATGACGTAGCGCGGCTCCGGCATCTGGTCGTAGACCTTGCGCAAAGCCGGCGCCATCTTATTGGTCAGCGTGCCGGCAACGATCATCACGTCGGATTGGCGCGGCGAAGCGCGCGGCGCAAAACCGAAGCGCTCGGCGTCGTAGCGCGGCATCGACATCTGCATCATCTCGACTGCGCAGCACGCCAGGCCAAACGTCATCCACATCAGCGAGCCGGTGCGCGCCCAGGCGATCAGGTCGTCGGCCGCGGCGACCAGGAAGCCTTTGTCGGACAGCTCGCTGTTGAGCCCGGTGAAGAACGGATCGTCGGCGCCGACCGGCTTGCCGGTGCGCGGATCGATGACGTTGCGGCTCGGCGCGGCAAAACTCGGTTTGCTGGCTTGGGGTTCGCTCAATCCCATTCGAGCGCTCCCTTTTTCCACTCATAAATAAAGCCCACGGTCAGCACCGCAAGGAACAGCATCATCGACCAGAAGCCGTAGATACCGAGCTTGCCGAAGGCCGCCGCCCACGGGAACAGAAAGCTCACTTCGAGATCGAAGATGATGAAGAGGATGGCGACCAGATAGAAGCGGACGTCGAACTTCATCCTCGCGTCATCGAAGGCATTGAAGCCGCACTCGTAGGCCGAGAGCTTTTCCGGATCGGGTTCCTTGTAGGCGACCAGGAACGCGACGGTCAGCAGCACCAGCCCGATCGCCGCAGCAACGCCGATGAAGATGACGAGCGGCAGATAGCCCAGCAGGAATTGACTCATCGGCTGCGTCATCGGAGCCCTCTGATCGACCGGTTCGGACACGATCTCTTAATGAGGAATATGTCCATTACGGCGCCGTCCTGCGACCCGCGAGACCGCGCTGATTTGCCCCAATTTTCAGCGGATTCGCAACCGGTGACGGAACTTTCGCGACCCTTAGCGCAGTGCACAACAAGGTGCAAGGCGGCCTGTGCGTTGAGGTCGTGCGTTGACGCCGTCGCCGTCGGCGATACTACGATTGCGTGACACAAAAAGGGAAGGACAGCCGATGAGCCGGGCGAGGGCAGGCGCAGCGCTGATCGTGGCCGGAACGCTGGCGCTCTCCCTGCCGACAGCCGCCGCCGATTTTCCCGACAAGCCGATCAAGCTCATCGTGCCGTTCGGCGCCGGCGGACCGCCGGACGTCGCCGCCCGCATCATCGGCGCGTATCTGTCGGACCATCTCGGTCCCGTCGTGGTGGAGAACCACATCGGCGCCGGCGGCACCTTGGCGGCGCGCGCGGTGGCAGGCTCACCGCCCGACGGCTATACGCTGCTCGCCGCGACCGCCGGCTCGCTCGCCATCAGCCCGCAGCTCTATAAGGACGCCGGCACCGACCCGGTGAAGGATTTTGCCGCGGTGGCGCTGGTCTCGTCGGCGCCGCTCGTCATCGCCATCAATCCGTCGATCCCGGCCAGGAGCGTCAAGGAGCTGGTCGCTTACGCCAAAGCCAATCCCGGCAAGCTCAACTACGGGGCGGTGGTCGGCACGCCGCCGCACATGTGCGGCGAAATGTTCAAGCACATCACCGGCGCCAATATCGAGTTCGTGCCCTACAAGACCGCGTCGCAAGCCACCATCGACGTGCTGGCCGGACAGATGAACATGACCTTCGAGGGCACCACCGCCATCGTGCCGCATATCAAGTCCGGCGACGTGCGTGCCCTCGCCGTGACAAGCCCGACCCGGATTTCGGAAATCCCCGACGTGCCGACCATGGACGAGCTCGGCTATCTCGGCATGCCGCCGGATTCCTGGCAGGCCATCGTGGCGCCGGCGGGCACGCCGCCCGCAATCGTCGGCAAGATCAACAAGGTGGTGAACGAAGGCCTGGCGACGCCTGAGCTGCAGAACAAGCTCAGACAGCTCGGCGGCGAGCCGCAGCCCAAGACCGTCGCGGAATTCTCGTCCTTCATCGCCGACCAATACAAGCGCTGGGGCGAAGTCATCCGCATCACCGGCGTGAAGTTGAACTGAACGTCCGAGGAAACGCTCATGCTCCAGCCGATCGCAATGTCCCGACGCGACGCGATGCTTCTGACTCTCGCCGCTGCCGTCGGCGGTCCATCGTCGGCTTTGGCGGACGACTATCCCTCGAGGCCGGTCAAAATCATCGCGCCGTTCGGCGCCGGCGGCCCGACCGACGTCTACACCCGCTCCATCGCCGAGGAGTTGCACAATGCGCTCGGGCAACCGTTCGTCATCGAGGATCATCCGGGCGCCGGCACGACGCTGGGAACCGATCTGGTCGCCCACGCCGACCCCGACGGCTATACGCTGTTGATGGCCGGCAGCACCCAATGCGTCAATGAAACGCTCTACGCGCACAAATCCTATGCGCTGCTGCACGATCTCATCCCGGTGGCGCCGCTGATCGAGACCGACCTGGTGCTGGTCGTGCACCCCTCGGTGCCGGCCAAGACAGTCGCCGCGTTGATCGCGCTGGCGAAGGAAAAGCCCGGCACCCTCAATTTCGGCTCGTCCGGCCCCGGCTCGAATTACCACATGTCGGCCGAGCTTCTGAAAACGCTGACCGGCATCGACATCGTGCACGTACCATACAAGGGCTCGACCGGCATGCGCACCGATATCGCGTCGGGCCAAATCCAGATGCTGTTCGACTCGATCCCAACCATGGCGCCGCTGATCAGGGCCGGCTATGTGCGCGCGCTTGGTACTTCGGGCCTGCAACGTTCGCCGATCCTGCCTGACGTGCCGACCATCGCCGAGACCGTGCCCGGCTTTCAATCGACGCTGTGGATCGGCTTCATGGCACCGAACGCGACGCCGCAGCCGGTCGTGAACAAGCTCAACGCCACAATCACCGCGATCCTCGGCCGGCCGGCGCTCAAGGCAAAATGGGAAGACGAAGGCGCCCGGCCGTTCACCATGACGCAGCCCGAGTTCGCGGCCTACATGGCGGCGCAGGTCGACAAGTGGGCCAAGGTGATCAAGGCCAATAACATCGCCCTTATCAATTAGGTTAGACTGCCATATCCAGCAAATACATGAAGGTGAACGATGAGCGACGTCGCAACTTCCGCCTCGGCCGCGATCAAAGGCCAAGACCACTGGACCAGCAAGGACGACGGCGCCGCAAAGCTGTTCCTGTTCGAGAAATGCGCCGGCGACCCGGGTAAGACCACGGGCACCATCCTGTTCGTCCACGGTTCCTCCATGGCGGCGCAGCCGACTTTCGACCTGCAGGTGCCGGGCCGACCGGACTCCTCGGTGATGGATTTTTTTGCCCGTCAAAACTTCGACTGCTGGTGCGTCGACATGGAGGGTTACGGCCGCTCGACCAAGGACCGCGATAACAACGCGCCGATTGCCCAAGGCACCGACGACTGCTTTGCAGCGGCAACCTACATCCAAAGCCTGCGCGGCAAGCGGCCGCTTCTTGTTTACGGCATCTCGTCCGGCGCCCTGCGCGCGGCGCTGTTCGCACAGCGCCATCCCAGTCTGGTCGGCCGCCTCGCGCTGGACGCCATGGTGTGGACCGGCGAAGGCTCGCCGACGCTCGCCGACCGCAAGAAGAAGCTGCCGGAATTTCGCGCCAAGAACCGCCGCCCGATCGACAAAGCATTCATCCGTTCGATCTTCGACCGCGATCACCCGGGAACCGCGGAGGAGAAGGTGATCGACGCCTTCGCCGGCGCAGTGACCGCGCTCGACGATTCGGTGCCGACCGGCACCTATGTCGACATGTGCGCGCATCTCCCGGTGGTCGATCCGACCAAGATCACGGTGCCGACCCTGATCATGCGGGGGCAATGGGACGGCATCGCCAGCTTCGAAGATCTCGTCGCGTTCTTCGCCAAGCTGCCGAACCCCGACAAGCATTTTGCGGTCATGCCGGGAATTTCTCACGCCAGCTTTCAGCAGAAAAATTACGCGCTGGTCTATCACATCCTGCTCAGCTTCTTCGCTCAGCCGGAGCCGATTTACCGGGGGTGAGAAACTCTGCAGTTGGCGCTAAACTGTCGCCTCACGCGTTGCAAAAGCGCGACCAGGGAGGCGGACATGAAACGACGCGAGCTGCTGCAGGCCGGCGGGGCAATTTTGGCCGCGGCCATATTGCCGACAGCGGCACGGGCGCAAGCCAAGTCGCCATACGAATTCGTCGTCAAAGACATCGTGTATCGTCGCGATGACAAACCACGTCTGGCGCGGCTTTATCAGCCGGCCGGAACCGGGCCGTTTCCCGCGGTGCTGCAGGTGCACGGCGGCGCCTGGAATAACAAGGATCGCACCGACGGCCAGAACACCTCGCTCGATCTCGCCGCCGCCGGCATCGTCGTGCTGGCGATCGACTTCCGCAACGCGCCGGAAGCGCCCTACCCGGCGTCGCTTCAGGACATCAACTACGGCATCCGTTGGCTCAAAGCCCATGCCAGCGAGTTCGGTAGCTCCGCGGGCCAAGTCGGGGCCTATGGCACGTCGAGCGGCGGCCATCAAGCTCTGCTCGCCGCCATCCGGCCGGACCACCCACGCTATCGCGCGCTTCCGTTGGCCGAGACGCCCGACATGGATGCCAAGCTCGCCTTCGTGGTCTCGGGCTGGGGCGTGCTGTTTCCGCTCGAGCGTTACAAGCTCGCCAAGGCCAAGGGCGACGTCGAACTCGCCAAAGGCCACGACATATTCTTCGGCAACGAGGAAACCCAGACCGAAGCGACGCCGGCGCTAATCATCGAGCGCGGTGAGAAAGTGTATCTGCCGCCGGCGCTGGTGTTCCAGGGCACCCAGGATCAATGGACATCGGTCGAGCTCGCCCAGCGCTTTGCCGCCGACTACCGCAAGGCCGGAGGCGACATCGATCTCGAGCTTTACGAAGGCGCCAGGCATACCTTCGTCAACGAGCACCCGTTCGATCCGAATTCGGTGAAGGCGGTGCAGACGATGATCGCCTTCATCAAGCAGCGCGGTTCCGAGCGGCACGCACAGCGCTAACGCATGATCCCGAAAAGCCGGCCCTCGGACTTGATCCGAGGGTGGAAACCGGTTTTCGAAAAAGATCATGCGCAAGCAAAGGGCTAGAGCGGGATGACGATTCGACCAAAACTCATCCCGCTCTAAGGCTCGGCGCCCGCACCAAGTTTGGCGGACCGTGCGACGTCTGCTGCGGTGGCGCAACATATTCGTTGCGATCCTGGGGGAAGGACTTTCCGGAGCGACCAGGGCCAGCTCGCGATTTCGCTCGCACCGCGGCACCGAGGATCGGTGCTACACTTGCTGCCCTTGCGCTCCTCTCCGCATCGAAAGGCCAAACCCCATGGCGTTCTCCAGTTGGCGCGGCGTCGTCGGCATGATCAATCCGACCATGCGGCCGGGCGTGACCGAGGAGGTCTGCCGGCTGCTGCCTGAAGGTATCGGCCTGATCCCGCTGTTCCTCAACATACGGCGCGGCACCGAGGACGAGTTCCACACCATGATGCCGCATTATGAGAAGCTCGTCGCCGTGCTGGCCGAAGAGAAATGCGATCTCATCCACCCGCACGGCGCGCCGCCGTTCATGGTGCTCGGCCGCAAGGGCGAGGCGAAGATCGTCGCCGCCTGGGAGAGGAAGTACAAAGTGCCGATCATGAGCGTGGCGCAGAACCACGTGAATGCGCTGCACGTGCTTAAGGCCAAGAGCTTCGTCGGCGCCACCTATTTTCCGAAGCAACTCAACGGCATTTTCGCCAAATATTTTTGCGATGCCGGATTTCAGGTCCGTGGCATGGAAGGCATCGACGTGCCATTCAACGAGGTGCAAAACCTTTCCGGCGAGCAGGTCTACGCGCACATCAAAAAAAGCTTTTTGAAAGCCAAGGGCGCCGACGCCATCTACATGCTCGGCTCCGGCTGGCGTACGCTAAACATCATCGAAACGCTGGAGCAGGATCTGCAGGTGCCGGTGGTGCATCCGGTGCCGGCGCGGGTGTGGGAAATCCAGAAGCGCCTGCACGTGCGCCAGCCGGTCAAGGGTTTCGGCCACCTGCTCGCGGCGTTGCCATGAAATTTCCGGTCGCCATCGCCCTTTTACTCAGCTTGGCCACAGCCAGCGCCGCTAACGCGCAGGCGGTCGAGCAATTTTACAAAGGCCGGCAGATGACCATGATCGTCGGCACCGCGCCCGGCGGCATCAATGACATCACCGCCCGCTTCGTGGCGCACCATCTCGGCCAATTCATTCCCGGCCATCCGACCATCGTGGTGCAGAACCAGCCCGGCGCTGGCGGCATCGCCTCGGCAAACCGTCTCTACAACACTTTCGAACAGGACGGCTCCGTCATCGTCAAACTCGAGCGCGCGGTGCCGATGCTCGCCATCCAGGGCGACGCTGCGGTTAATTTCGATCCGCTGAAGATCACTTGGCTTGGCAGCCTGTCGTCCTATGCCAAGGACTCTTACCTCATGCTGGTGATGGCGACCAACGCTGTCAAATCAGTCGATGAGCTGAAGTCGTCCGGCAAGTCGATCACGCTCGGCGGCGACAATGCCGCCTCGAGCAACCTGATCTTCGCTATCATCGCCAAGGAAGTCCTCGGCCTCAACATCAAGGTGGTTCGCGGTTATACCGGCGCGGCGCCAATGTTCCTCGCCATGCAGTCGGGCGAACTCGACGGCCAGATCATCGGCTACAGCTCGGTGCGCACCGGCCAGCGCGATCTGTGGAGCCACCACGCTTTTCGTCCGCTGCTGCAGTTCGGCCGTGCGACGCGGCTCGCCGATTTTGTCGATGTGCCGACCGCCGACGAATTGACCAAGGACGCAAGTGCGCTGGCATTGCTCGATTTTGCCAATTCGCAATTCGCTATCGCGCTGCCATTCGCGGCGCCGCCCGGCGTGCCGGCAGGCCGCGCCGAAGCGCTGCGGTCGGCGTTCATGGCCATGTGCAAAGACGAAGCGGTGCTTATCGAAGCCGAAAAGCTCGGCATCGAAATGAGTCCCATCGACGGCGCGGCCGTTCTAAAATCGATCGAACGCGCCGCCGCCACTCCGCGCGAGGTGATCGCGCGCTACAATGCGCTGGTCGGGCTGGACCGGAAGTGATGCACGACCAGGAGGCCGACATGCCATATACGGTGACCGAATTCTGCGCCGACCTCTCGGCGACGCTCAAGGCCAAGCGCGAAAGCGGCCTGCCCGAGATCGCGGCCAAGCTCTCCGTGCTGCTGTCCAATCCGGCATTTGTCGCCGATACTTTCAGCGACGACACGCCGATTGGCCGGCGCGAGCTTTGGCACGATCCAGATACAGGCGTGCATGTGCTGGCCCACGTCCAAGAAGGCGGCAAGGCCGGCAAGCCGCACAGCCACGGTGCGTCATGGGCGATCTACGGCACGGCGCGCGGCGTCACCGAAATGACCGAGTGGCGCCGGGTCAATCCGGCAAGCGAGGACGGCGCGGTGTTGGAAAAGTCCGCGGAATACGCCCTCGGTCCGGGCCAGACCCGGGCCTATGGTTCCGGCATAATCCACTCCACCGCGCATCCACGAAAGGCCTGGGTCATCAGGGTCACCGGCACCGATCTGGATGCCATCCCGCGCTACCGCTTCCGCGCCAAGACCGACAAGATCGTCGGGCGCGTGTGAACGACCGGTGCGGTCGCGAGCTGTCCGGGATGCTCTGGCAGTCCCCAAGACGGTCGCCGCGTCATCGCGACATCTTCGCCTAACCAACTGAAATCTTTCGGAAATGGCGGGAGCGACGGGGCTCGAACCCGCGACCTTCGGCGTGACAGGCCGACGCTCTAACCAACTGAGCTACGCCCCCGCGGGCGCCGTCGGCAATTAAGGCCGGGGCCCCGACAAGTCAAGGATGCGGCCGTAAATCGGCCGTTTCTTGCGGTCTTATTCGCGTCACAGAGTGCACGCAGATACCCCCACATGCGCGAAAACATCGGTGAAATCGGCAAAACAAGCGTGGTCAGCCGCATCCGAATCGTCTAATTCGTTCGCCGTGAGCGGCGCTTTTCGCGCGCTACCGTTCATCGAGGAGGGCCTAATGGCAGCCAAATCAACTACCGTGACATTGA
>JASHQO010000332.1 GCA_030039105.1 Xanthobacteraceae bacterium | reverse complement strand
CGGCGGCGGCGCGGCGGACCTCGCGGGCGCCGCGCGGGCGGAAATTGGGCGCCTCACGGCCCTTGCCGAAGGCCTCGGCGGCATCGGCGAGCCGCACGATCGGCTTGATCTGGTTGCGCAGAAACAAGATCGCGATGGTCAGCACCACTACCGAGGTGAGCACCATCCACATCAGGAAGATCAGCGAATTGGCATCGTAGACGTCGGGCCGCGGCGCGAACACGCGCATGATGGTGTCGTCGAGCTTGATGCGGATTTCCACGATCGAGGAGCGGCCGACCGTATCGATCCAGAACGGCAGCCGGACCTGCTTGCGGATCTCGTCGGACAGGCGGCTGTCGAGCTGGGAGAAGAACGGCTTCGGCCCGGGCGGCGGCAGATCGGTGCCGGGCAGGAAGTCGACCACGAGGCCGAGCCGGTCCTGGGCGACGCGGCGGATCAGTTGCGCGCGGTCGGAACCGGGCGGCGAGGACCTGTAGACGTCGATCAGCGTGGCGATCTCCTGGGTCACCGCCGACGACAGGTAATAATTGACCAGGCTCGATTGCCGTTCGACGAACATGAAGGCGACGATCGATTGCAGCACCACGAGCGGCATGATGACGATCAGGAGCGCGCGGGCATAAAGGCCGTGCGGCATCACCGAGCGCAGCCAGCGGGTGAAGCGGTCCCACGGGCCGGTGATGTAGGAGACGGCGCCGGCCGCGGCATTGGCGGCGGTGACGACGTGCCCCGCCGCCACTCGCAATCGTCCGATGCCCTCGTCGAAGCTGCTCATCGTGGCGCTCTCAGCCATGATCCAACTCGACCCAATTGGACCATGGTCTCGATTTTAGTTTGAGCATGATCTTATCCGAAAACGCCATCCACTTTTCGGAATCTTGCTCTAACTAAAGAGCTGCAACAAGCCGATAGCCGATGCCGCGCACGGTCTGCACGATCAGCGGGTTGGCCGGATCGCGCTCGATCTTGCGGCGCAGCCGGTTGACCTGCACGTCGACGGTGCGCTCGCTAACATTGTCGCCGTTGCCGGCGAGCGCCTGGCGCGGCACGGTCTCGCCGACGCTGGCGGTGAGGACGCGCAGCATTTCGCGCTCGCGGTCGGTCAGCCGGATGGTCTCGTCGCCGCGGCGCAGCTCGCCGCTCGCCAGATGAAACACGAACGAGCCGAAGCGCACGCTTTCCGCCGGCGCCGCGGCCGGCGGCTTGGCGCGCTTGAGGATGTTGGCGATGCGCAGCGACAGCTCGCGCGGCTCGAACGGTTTCGCCAGATAATCGTCGGCGCCGATCTCGAGCCCCATGATCCGGCTTTCCTTTTCGTCGCGCGCGGTGAGCATCAGGATCGGCACGGTGGAGCTCGACCGGATGGCGCGGGCAAGATCGAAGCCGTTCTCGCCCGGCATCATGACGTCGAGGACGAGCAGATCGAACTTCAAACCTTCGAGCTTTGCGCGCGCTTCCCGGGCGGTCTCCGCGGTCGAGACCCGATAGCCTTCGGCGACCAGAAAGCGCAGCAGCAGCGCGCGGATGCGGCGGTCGTCGTCGACGACGAGAAGGTGCGGCGCGTCGTCGGGCAAAGTCGCCAACGCCGCCGACGCGGCCCCTGACGCCGGCGCGGTCATGCGCCGCGATCGCGACTGCGCAGCCGCACCCGGTCGGCATCCGCGATCAGGCGCAACACGTGGTCGCGGTCGCCGGAATCGATCATGCCGGCGAGAAAGCGCCGCGCCGCTTCGCGCGCGCTGGGACCGAGCTCGCCGAGCACGCGGGCGATGCGTTTAGTCTGCAGGCCGGCAAGCTGCATCGCCAGCGCCTCGCCCGCCGCGCTGGCATAAAGCAGCCGCTGGCGGCGGTCGTGGGCGCCTTCGCGCTGCACGACGTAGCCCTCGTCGATCAGTTGCTTAAGCACGCGCCCGAGCGACTGCTTGGTGATCTTCAGAATCTCCAGGAGGTCGGCGACCTTGATGCCGGGATTGCGGTTGACGAAATGCAACACCCGATGATGGGCGCGGCCGAAGCCGAGCTTGACCAGCACCTCGTCCGGATCGGAGACGAAATCGCGATAGGCGAAGAACAAAAGCTCGATCAGATCCCAATACGGCTCCGTCCCGCCTGCAGCGGGCGTCGCCGCGACGGGTTCGGCGCTGGAGCGAGCATTTCTGGCTGTGGTGATGCTGATGTCCGCCATTTAGGTCAGCACTATTGACATATTTCGTTTGGCTTGTTAACCCGTAGCGCGACATCGGACCGCGCCGTCGCGGCGTAACGTTGCGCCGGGTCGCAAAGGGGCGCTCTATAGGTGCGGCCGCGACCATACCGGGAGTCCCGCCCGGACGCAAAAGCCGGCGTCGTTGAAAATGGCGTCGGCCGATCCGCCCGGGGTGAGGAATTTTGCAAGGGAGGCAATGCTATGGCAGTGCCCTTCGATGAACGCGCCGACCTCATCTGGTTCGACGGCAAGCTCATTGCCACCGCCGAGTCCAAGATCAGCGTACTGACCCATGGCCTGCACTATGCGAGCTGCGTGTTCGAGGGCGAACGCGCCTATGGCGGCGTGATTTTCGAGGGCACCAAGCATTCGGAGCGGCTCAAGCGCTCGGCGCAGGTCCTCGACTTCGAAATCCCCTACTCGGTCGCCGAGATCGACGCCGCCAAGGCGCTGGTTTTGGAGAAGAACAATCAGAAGGACGCCTATGTGCGGCCGATCGCCTGGCGCGGCTCGGAGCAGCTCGGCGTCTCGGCGCAGAACAATAAGATCCACCTCGCCATTGCTACCTGGGAATGGCCGAGCTATTTCGATCCGGCGCAGCGGCTCAAGGGCATTCGCCTCGATCTCGCCGACTATCGGCGGCCCGACCCGCGGACCGCGCCGTGTCTGGCCAAGGCCGCAGGCCTCTACATGATCTGCACCGTCTCGAAGCACCGCGCCGAGAAGCGCGGCTATGCCGACGCCATGATGCTCGACTGGGAAGGCCGCGTCGCCGAATGCACCGGCGCCAACATCTTCTTCATCAAGGACGGCAAGATCCACACGCCGATCGCCGACTGCTTCCTCGCCGGCATCACGCGGGCGACCGCGATCAATCTGGCGAAGCAGAACGGCATCGAGGTGATCGAGCGCCGCATCATGCCGGACGAGCTCGCCGGCTTCTCGGAGTGCTTCATCACCGGAACCGCGGCCGAGATCACGGCGGTGTCGGAGATCGCCAACTGGACATTCACGCCAAGCCGCATCACCGCGCAGTTGATGCGCGACTATACCCACATGGTGCAGCCCAAAGGCACGGCCGCGGCGGCGTAGGAAATCCAGGCTGCGCGCTGATTACTTGGCTGCGTCCCGCCGCGGCGGCGGGGCCGACCAGCGCTCGGCTGCGGCGTCGTCCGTCGCCTTGGCTTCGACCCAGATCCTGCCGGACGCCTGCTCGACCTGCTTCCAGAACGGCGCGCGGGTCTTGAGATAGTCCATCAGGAACGCCGCTGCGGCGAACGCCGCTTCGCGGTGGCTCGACGCGGTGACCACCAGCACGATGTTCTCGCCCGGCGCGATGCGGCCATGGCGATGGATCACGGTGACGCCAAGGAGCGGCCAACGGGCGTTGGCCTCCTCGACGTGGCGGGCGATCTCGGCCTCGGCCATGCCGGGATAATGCTCCAGCGTCAGCGCCGCGATCGGCTCGCCGGCCTCGTCGGCGCGGCAAATTCCCGTAAAGGTCACCACGGCGCCGATATCGGTGCGCCCGCGCGTCAGCTTTTCCACTTCGGCGCCGACGTCGAAGGCTTCGGCCTGCAGGCGAATGGTGGCAATCATGAACGAGGGTTTATCACCCTCCGGTCATCGGCGGAAAGAAGGCGATCTCGCCGGCACCGGCGATGCGGGCGTCGGCGCGCACATGGTTCTTGTCGATCGCGGCGCGGATGATTTTCGGGTTCTCAAAGGCGTAGGCATAGCCCTCGCCGCGCTTGGTCAACCAAGCGACCAGGTCGCCGACGGTCGCAATTGCGGATGGCGGCTCGACCTCCTCCTCCGCCTTGCCGATGCGCTCGCGCACCCAGGCAAAATACAGAAGCTTCACGCGTCCTCCCGGGTCAGGTGATGCAGGCCGGCCTGCAGATAATCCCAACCCGTATAGAGCGTCAGCAAGGCCGAAAGCCACAGCAGCGTGATGCCGATATGGGTGACCGCCGGCACGATGGCGTCGCCGGCATCGCCGCAGATCAGAAAGCCGACGGCGATCAGTTGCAATGTGGTCTTCCACTTGGCGAGCCGGGTCACCGGCACGCTCACCCGCAGCTCCGCGAGATATTCGCGAAGGCCCGAGACCAGCACCTCGCGGCAGAGAATGACGACGGCGGCAAGCAGCGCCCAGCCGTGGATAGTGTCCTCGGCCGCCAGCATCAACAGGCAGGACGCCACCAGAAGCTTGTCGGCGATCGGGTCGAGCATGCGGCCGAGCGAGGATTGCTGGCCCCAGATGCGGGCGAAATAGCCGTCGAAGAAGTCGGTGATGCCGGCGGCGATGAAAACGGCGAGCGCGACCCAGCGCAGCCACAGCCCGCCGTCGAGAATGGCCTGCCAGAACATACAGGCCACCACGACCGGCACGGCGACGATCCGCGCATAAGTCAGAATATTGGGCAGCGCCAGCGGGTGGGCGCGCAGCCGGACCGGAGCGGTGCCCGTCGTCGTCGAATTCATGGCGGCACCATAGCGCCGTCACATGACGGTCGCGAGACCCGTCCCGCGCATGCCAGCGCGTCGCTGCGCGATGCCCCTGCGGGAACATTAGCGTGTTGCATGGCGGTGTTCCATTCACTGTTTAGTGGGCGCACGGCCGTTTCGGAAATCCGATACCGACTTTTCCGGGTCATGCTCACGCCGCCCCGTCGTGAAAAAACTCGTAAATTCGTCGCGCCGTTTCGGCGCTGATGCCTTCGACCTGCATCAGGTCGGGGACCGAGGCGCGCTCGATGGCCTTGAGCGTGCCGAAGTGATGCAGCAAGGCACGCTTGCGCGTCGGGCCGATGCCGGAAATCTCCTGCAAGCCGGCGTCGCGCAAATCCTTGGTGCGGCGCGTGCGGTGCGACCCGACGGCGAAGCGATGGGCCTCGTCGCGCAGCCGCTCGACGAAGTACAGCACCGGGTCGCGCGGCGGCAGCTTGAACGAGTCGCGGCCCGGGAGGAAGAAGGTTTCGCGCCCGGCATCGCGATCCGGCCCCTTGGCGATGGCGACCAGCGGAACCGCGGCGCCGAGTTTTTCCAGCACCTCGCGGGCGGCATTGAGCTGCCCCTGCCCGCCATCGATCAGGACCAGATCGGGCCACGGCGACTCCTCTTGCTCTTCCAGCTCCGCGCCATCTCCGCCCCCTGCAACGGGCAGGTCCGGTGGCTGCGGGGCGGCGATCGCGGACGCCTCGCCGGATAGCGCATCGCGATCCGATCCTTCCCCCTCGGGAGCGGGCACGAGGTCGCGCGGCGCCTCGTTCATCAACCGCTTGAAGCGCCGCTCCAAAACCTCGCGCATCATGGCGAAATCGTCGCCGGGGGTGAGCTCGGCGGAGCGGATGTTGAACTTGCGATAATCCTTTTTGCGAAAGCCCTCGGCGCCGGCGACGATCATGGCGCCGACCGCGTTGGTGCCCTGGATGTGGCTGTTGTCGTAGACCTCGATCCGCCGCGGCGGCCGCGGCAGGCCGAAGGTCTCGGCGAGCTGCTGCAGCAGCTTCTGCTGCGACGAGGTCTCGGCAAGCTTGCGGCCCAGCGCCTCGCGGGCGTTGGCCAGCGCATGCGCCATCAGATCCTTCTTCTCGCCGCGCTGCGGCAGCGAAATCTCGACCTTACGGCCGCTTCGAGTGGAGAGCGCCTCGGCGAGCAGCGCGCGATCGTCGATCGCATGCGAGATCAGGATGACGCGCGGCGCCGGCTTGTCGTCGTAGAATTGCGCCAGGAACGCCGAGAGCACTTCGCTCGCGCCCAGCGACTTGTCGGCCTTGGGAAAATAGGCGCGGTTGCCCCAGTTCTGCCCGGTGCGGAAGAAGAACACTTCGACGCAGGAGAAGCCGCCCTGCTGATGCACGGCGAAGACGTCGGCTTCCTCCACGGTGCGCGGATTGATGCCCTGTTGCGACTGGATCGCCGACAACGCCGACAAGCGGTCGCGGTAGATCGCGGCGCGCTCGAAATCGAGCGCGGTCGAAGCTTTCTCCATGGCGGCGGCGAGCTGGTCCTTCACCGACTTGCTGCGGCCGGACAGGAACGCGTTGGCCTCGCGCACCAGCGCCGCATAGTCGGGATAGTCGATCTCCTTGGTGCACGGCCCCGAGCAGCGCTTGATCTGATAGAGCAGGCACGGCCGGGTGCGGCTTTCGAAGAACGGATCGCTGCATGAGCGCAGCAGGAAGGCGCGCTGCAGCACATTGACGGTGCGGTTGACGGCCCACACCGAGGCGAATGGGCCGTAGTATTGCCCGGGCCGCGAGCGCGCGCCGCGATGCTTGAGGAGCTGCGGCGCCCAGTGATCCGAAGTGATCAGGATATAGGGAAACGATTTGTCGTCGCGCAGCGTGACGTTGAAGCGCGGGCGCAGCCGCTTGATCAGGTTCGCTTCGAGGAGCAGCGCCTCGGTCTCGGTGCGGGTGACGACGAATTCGAGGTTGCGCGTCGCCGCAATCATGCGCTCGATGCGAGTGTCGAGGCCGGTCGGGCGGGCATACGCGGCGATGCGCTTCCTGATATTCTTCGCCTTGCCGACGTAGAGCACGTCGCCGCGGCTATCGATCATGCGGTACACGCCGGGCCGCGACGGCGCGTGCTTGATTGCAGCGACAACCGCATCGCGGCCGGCGGCAAGCGAGCCGGCCTCCTGCTCGAGCAAAACCTTCGCCGGCTCCGCCTCGTCGGGCTCCGGCAGCGTCGCCTCGTCGTCCTCGTCGACGAGGTCGGCCTCGGGCTCGATGTCCTTCTTCGGCGTGCTCATGGGGCGAATATAGACATTCTTAACGATGACATCTTGGAACGACTTACCGGTTCATTTCCGCTTAACTGAAACATCGCGATAAATTCTATAGGCCGAGGAAACGGTCCTCACGCCCTGCTTCGCGCCTCATATGGGCATCGCAGCGACGCGCTGCGCCGCCGCCGATGTTTTTCGCGGGAGATCCAGGATGAAGACGACGACGATTCTCGGCGCAGGCGTCCTGTTCGCGAGCGTGGCTGCCGCAGGCGCCGCGCTGGCCGCCGACCTGCCGGCACAGCCCTATTACACCGCGCCCACGCCGTTGAGCGCCGCGAGCTGGGCCGGCCCCTATCTCGGCGCCACCATCGGCTACGAGTGGGGCACCGTCGACAACAATCCGACCAAGCCGTCCGGCGTCGAGGGCGGCATCGGCGGCGGCTACAATTGGCAGTTCGGCCAGTTCGTTGTCGGCGCCGAAACCGACGTCAGCGTGTCGGGAGCCCAAGACACGTTTGCGCCGTGGCAATTCTCCAATCCGTGGTTCGGCACCACGCGCGGCCGCGCCGGCGTCGCCATCGGCAACACCTTGGTGTTCGGCACCGCCGGCCTCGCCTATGGCAGCCTGACCGCGACCACGCCCGGCAACTTGTCGGAGACCCACACCTCGTTCGGCTGGGCCGCCGGCGCCGGCGTCGAAGTCGGCTTCATGCCCCATTGGTCGGCCAAAGCCGAGTGGCTCTATCTCGACCTCTCCGACCACACCTTCACGGTCACCGGCGCCAACAACGGGCTCACCGCCAACCTGATCCGGCTGGGCGTTAATTACCACTTCTAGCCGGCTGCAAAGCTCCGAGTAATGGAACTTGCGCATCAAGTAAGTTCCATTACCGGAACAAGGTTCCGTCGCATCATTGTCGCCGTATTTTACCCGTCTTTAACCACTATCTCGCCGATGTTAAGACATCGTTCTCTTTAATCGTGGCTATACTGCATTAATTCTCGCCACATTGCGGTCCAGATAGACAAATCCACTGTGTCTTCCGCGCACTAGACGCAAAAATGCGCTCGAATACTATGCGGCCACCTGCGCTTAATGGAGGTCCATAATGAAGCGTGTTTTGTTTGCCCTTGTCGGCCTGACGGCACTGACGGGCGCCGCGGCGGCGGCCGATCTTCCGCGGCCGGCAGCGGCACCCTATTACAAGGCCCCGGTCGTGGCTCCGGCCTATAACTGGACCGGCTTCTACATCGGCATCAACGGCGGCGGCGGCTTCGGTCGTTCGACCTGGGATACGACCGGCGGCTTCAACACCTCCGGCGGCCTCGTCGGCGGCACCGTCGGCTACAACTGGCAGGCCGGCCAGGCGGTGTTCGGCCTCGAAGGCGATATCGACTGGGCCGATATCAACGGCACGACCAACAGTGCCTGCCCGCTCGGCTGCAAGACCAGCGACAACTGGCTCTCCACCGTTCGCGGCCGCCTCGGTTACGCCGCCGACCGCTTCATGCCGTTCATCACCGGCGGCGCGGCGTTCGGCGACATCAAGGCGACCACGCCGGGCTTCGTCGGCGCCGACAACGACAAGGCCGGCTGGACGCTCGGTGCGGGCCTGGAATTCGCGCTGGCCCAGAACTGGACCGCAAAGGCTGAGTACCTTTATGTCGACCTCGGCAAGTTCAACTGCGGCCTGTCCTGCAGCGCGTTCACGACCGATAACGTGTCGTTCAAGACCAACCTGATCCGCGCCGGCGTGAACTACCGGTTCTGACCGCAGCGCGCGACGGCGGAAACGTCAAACCCCGGAGCCAAGGGGGGCCAAAGCGGGCCAAGGCTCCGGGTTTTTTTCGTGCGCAGGCTTGCCGGTCGTAACAGCCGATCAGGCCACCATCCAGCGCAGCGCCGGCGAATGCTGCACGCTGCCGAGGTTCGCAACCCAGCCATCGAGGCCGAACACGTGGCCGGCGCGCTTGACGATCAGATAGACCAGCACGCCCGCATAGACGATGTGATAGTCGACCAGATAGTTGTTGACGTTCTCGATGAACGGGAAGTCCATGTGTGCGGTCCAGTACAACAGCATGAGCATGATCGCGAACGGCGCGCTGACGCGCACCAACAGGCCCGAGATCAGCGACAACCCGATCGCCAGATGGCCGTACTCGACCAGGAAGGTGAGGATCGGAATGACCGCAGGCTGCGTGAACGGCGCATAGACGGCGTGGAACGTCTTGACGTGGGTAAGGAAGCCGAGGACGAAGTTATCGTCGCCGAAGTGATTGATCCCCGCCCACAGGAAGGTCCATCCCATGCAGAGGCGGAAGAACACGATGAATCCCTTCTCCATCGCGGTGTCCGATTGTTGCTGTGACATCGTTGTCTCCTGAAGTCGCGGTTGCGTTCGGACGTTGAATTGCGAGATGCAGGCTAAGCCACCATGCGGCAGGCCGCCTTGCGTTAGGTCAAAAGCCGTCACTGCCGGCTGTGCGTCTCGCACCGCCGCGAGAAACTCGCCTCGTCGCGCACGCTCTCGGCAGCCGCAACGCCAAACAGCAGCTTTGACGTCAGGCTCACCGCATAGGGCACAACGTGCACGAAAGCCGGACTGACGATCGGCAGCACGATGAGGAAGTTGAGGGCCCAGACTGCGATCAGCGCCGCCAGCATGAACGTGTAAAGATTGGTCGGGCCCGGGCGATCTGCGGCCAGCGCGCGCCAAGCAAAACTCAGCCCGACACCGAGCGCCACGGCCAAGGCCATGTGAACGACGACGCCGAGCGTCGCCGGCGCCGCCGGCAGCAGTGCGCCGACGCCCGCAGCCGTGGTTACGCCGCGTGCCACGACGGCGGCATCGGAGCCGGTCAAGCCGGCATAAAGCGTCACCCAAAGGATCTCGGCGATGCCTCCGGATAAACCGGCGACGATTCCGGTCCGTAAGGTGCCAAGTCGCTGCGCGTTTCCCATGGCAAAGCCCTCGATGTTTGCACGGGGCGACGACATCACGCGTCTGCCACGGCGGCTTTGATCTTTGTCAACGGCAAGGACAATTATCGTGGCGGGCTCACGCCAGGCCGCAGGCCTCGCGAATGCAGTCCACCAGCGCATTGGTGAGCAGCGGCTTTTCAACGACCGGGACGCTGGCCTTGGCCGCGCGCACGCTTACCGCATCGTTGGGATGACTGATGATGAGAATGGCAGGCTTGAAAATGCGCCGCCGGCGCAACGCCTCGATCAGCTCCAGTCCGGTCATCTGCGGCATGCGCTGGTCGATGACGAAACAATCGCAGGCGTCGAGGTCGCTCGCTTCCAGCGTCTCTCCGGCATTGCGATAGACCCGGACTGTGAATCCCTCCAATTGCAGGGAAAACTTCAACGACCCGCAGACCGCCGGATCGTCGTCGACGACCGCAACGACGGGCTGTTTTTTTGCCACCGTGATGCCGTCCGCCATGGCCTTATCGTGCAATCCGGTTTGCATCTGCTTGCCGGTCATGATGCAAGCTGGTCGAACGGCGACCCGGCTGCATTGATTTATCGCAAATCAAGCAACCTTATTCGCCCAGCACGCCGGCAATCAGCGCCATGCGCACCAGATCGGACAGGCTCGCAGCCTGCATCTTGTCCATCAGGTTGGCCCGGTAGATCTCCACCGTGCGCGGGCTGATGCCGAGATCGAAGGCGATCTGCTTATTGGCGTGGCCGGCGACCAGGCCGCCGAGCACGTCGCGCTCGCGCGGCGACAGCGCGGCGAGCCGGGTCTCGATGTCGGAGCGTTCGGTCTGGCGCTTGGCCTCGCCGGCGCGCCGTGCCAAGGCGGCGCGGACGCTCGCCAGCAAGACCTCGTCGTCGAATGGCTTCTCGAGAAAGTCGACGGCGCCGAACTTCATCGCCTCGACCGCCAGCGGCACGTCGCCATGGCCGGTCACCACGATCACCGGCACGCCGATATTGAGCTCCTTGAGGCGCCGCAGCAGGTCGATGCCGCTCATGCCGGGCATGCGGACGTCGCTGACGACGCAGCCGAGATCGGCGGTGGCGGTAAGCCGGGCGAGAAAGTCCGTCGCCGAGGCATGGCTCGTCACCGTGAGGCCCGCGGTGCGCAGCAGGAAGACCAGCGATTCGCGCAGCGCCTCATCGTCGTCGATGACGTGCACGGTTTCAGACGCCATCGCCGGCTTCCTCCTTCGAGACCGCGGGCAGCGTGAACGAGAATATCGTGCCGCCGCCCGGGTTGGGCCGCGGCGCAATCGAGCCGCCATGGGCTTCGATGATGGTGCGGGAAATCGACAGCCCGACGCCCATGCCTTGACGCTTGGTCGTGATGAACGGCTGGAACAACTGGGCGCCGATCTCCGGCGCGATGCCGGAGCCGGTGTCTGCGACGCCGATCTCCACCAGGTCGTCCTTCACGGCCGCGGTGGAGACGACGAGCTCGCGGGTTTCCGCACCCTCCATGGCTTCCATGGCATTGCGCATCAGATTGAGCAGGACCTGCTGGATCTGCACCTTGTCGGCAAGCACGAAGTCGCAGCGCGGGTCGAAGTCGAAGCGAACCCGCACGCCCCTGTCCTTGGCGCCGACCAAGGCCAGCGCGCTCGCCTCCTCGATCAGCTTCTTGACGTCCTCGACCCGGCGCTCGCTCTCGCCGCGGGCGACGAAATCGCGCAGGCGGCGAATGATCTGTCCAGCGCGCAGCGCCTGCTCGGCGGCCTTGTCCATGGCGTCGCGCAGCATGGCGGCGCCGTCGTCGCCGCGATGCTCCAGAAGCCGCCGCGAGCCCTTCATGTAATTGGCGATGGCCGAAAGCGGCTGGTTGAGCTCATGCGCCAGCGCCGAGGCCATCTCGCCCATCGCGGTGAGCCGCGACATGTGGACCAGCTCGGCCTGCAGCTCCTGCAGCCGCGCCTCGGTCTGCTGCCGCTCGGTAATGTCGCGGATGAAGCCCGTGAAGAAGCGCTGGTTGCGCACGTGCATCTCGCCGACCGCAAGCTCCATCGGGAAGGTCGAGCCGTCGCTGCGTTTGCCGACCACGACGCGCCCGATGCCGATGATGCGCCGCTCGCCGGTGCGCAGATAGCGTTCGATATAGCGGTCGTGGTCCTCCTGATACGGCAGCGGCATCAGCATGCTGACGTTCTTGCCCAAAACCTCGGTGGCGCGATAGCCGAACAGCCGCTCGGCGGTGGCGCTGAACGATTGCATGAGGCCGCGCTCGTCGATGACGATCATGGCTTCGGGAATGCTGTCGAGGATCGATTGCAGGTGCGCCGCGCGCGCGTGCGCCTCCTCGGCGCTCGACGCCGCAGAACGGCGAAGGCCGGTCAATAGCTTGCCGCACCACGCCACGCCGATGCCGAGCAGCGCAAAAGCCACGCCGTTGATGACGTCCGACGCCGTCGCCGCGCGCACCTCGGCGACGAAATAGACACCGAGCCCAAGGCCGAGCGCGGTCGCCAACAGGCCCGGCCCCCAGCCGCCGAGCGCCGATGCGATCAGGACCGCGGGTAGGAAAAACAGATACGAGGCTTCGCCGCGCAGCTCGGAGGTGAGCGCGAATTTCAGCGCGACCGCCAAAGCGATGGCAAGAATCGCGACGCCGTAGGGCAGGACGACATTGCGGGCGGTGGTTGCGGGCGTCGCTTCAGGCATTGCAGACCGGCGGTTAGCGCTGCAATTTCAATAGCATGTATTGGGCCACCAGCACCTAAGGGAAATCCCTTAGGGACATTATCTGAATTTCTCGCGCGCTGCCTCGAGTCTAGCAATGCCGCACGATGTTTTCCGAGGGAGCGGCCATGCTGACCCAGACCACTACGATCCGTAACGAAGCGTTTCGTGTCGTTCCACCGAGCCCTGGTCTGCCGCCGATGGCGCGGCCCGCCTGCGGCGCAGCCGGCGAAGCCCATTCTCTTGATCAGGCGATGCGGCTGATGGGCGCCGTGATGTCCTACCCACGCAATGCCGAGATTTTCGGCGAGAACGAGCCGGCCGATTTCATATACAAGGTCGTCAGCGGCAGCGTCCGCACCTACAAGGTGCTCAGCGACGGCCGCCGCCAGATCGGCGGCTTCTACCTGCCCGGCGACATTTTCGGCCTGCAATTCGGCGACGACTACGCGCTGTCGGCCGAGGCCATCGGCGATACCAAGGTGTTGGTGGTCAAGCGCAGCGCCTTCAATGCGCTGGCCGGCCGCAATGCGGCGATCGCCCAGGAGATTTGCGCCGTCACCGGGCGCGAGCTGCGCGCCATGCAGGCGCGCGTCCTGCTGCTGGTCAAGAGCGCGCAGGAACGGGTCGCGAGCTTCCTTCTGGAAATGGCCGAGCGTGCCCCGGCGAGCGACGCCGTCGAGCTGCCGATGTCGCGTCAGGACATCGCCGATTATCTCGGCCTGACCATCGAGACGGTATCGCGCACGCTCACTGCGCTGGAGGCGGCCGCGGCGATCGCGTTGCCGACCTCGCGACGCGTCATGCTGCGCAACCGCTCGGCGCTCCAGCGCATGAACGGCTGAGATAAGGTCAAGCCGAAACCAGGGAGACGAAATCATGCAAGTCAAGGATGTCATGACCCGCAACGTCATTTCCGTCGCGCCGAACGAGCCGGTCGTCGCGGCGGCACGCCTGATGCTGCAGAACCGGATCAGCGGCCTGCCCGTCGTCGACCAGGACAGCAAGCTGGTCGGCATCGTCACCGAGGGCGACTTCCTGCGCCGCAGCGAGATCGGCACCGAGCGGCGCCGGCCGAAATGGCTGGAGTTCATCGTCGGTCCCGGACGGCTGGCGCAGGACTATGTCCAAGCCTCGGGCCGCAAGGTCGAAGAGATCATGACGCCCGAGCCGCGCTGCGTCGGCGAGGACGAGTCGCTCGAGACCGTCGTCGAGACCATGGAGCGCCATCGGGTCAAGCGCCTGCCCGTGGTGCGCGACGGCAAGATGGTCGGCATCGTCAGCCGCGCCAATCTGATGCATGCGCTGGCGAGCCTCGACCGCGGCGCCCAAGCGTCGGCCGCGCCGGACTGGTCGATCCGCAACGCCATCCTCGCCGCGCTCGGCGCGCAGCACTGGACGCCGAGCGTCAACGTCGTGGTCCGCGACGGCGTCGCCGAGCTATGGGGCACGATCACCGACGATCGCGAGCGCCAGGGTCTGGTCGTGCTGGTCGAGAACGTTGCGGGCGTGAAGCAGGTGCACGACCACCTGGTCTGGGTCGAGCCGATGTCGGCGATGGCGTTTCCGTCGCCGGAAGATGAAGCCAAGGAGCGCGCCGGCCTGCGGGCGTGAATGAGCGGCGCCGAAAGAGCTGTCGTCCATGTGGCACAAGGCCCCCTGGACGGATACTGGCACCCTTCTGCCGGCGATCGGATACCGTGCGGATCGCCCGGTGCAGCAACGGCGACCGCGCCGACTCCGCAAACTCGGCTAAAGTTGCGCGTTCCATTTTTACCTGTTGCACAAGGATTGCCGGCATTTTGTCGGCGGGCGACGGTGAGGGTAACCATTAGAGGGCCTGGTGATGTTTCGATATCTGAATCAGTTCTGGAATGACCAGTCGGGTGCAACCGCCATTGAATATGGTCTGATTGCCGCGGGCATCGCGGTCGCCATTATTGCGACCGTGCAAGCCCTCGGCACGAACCTGAACACCACGTTCCAGTCGGTTTCGACTGCACTAAAATAACGACGCCGGGTGCAGCACGCAGACGCTGAAAGGCCGCCTCGATCGGGCGGCCTTTCTGCTGCGCCGGGAGCCGCCGGTCCGGCGGAGCGCCGACCGGACAGCTAAAGCATGATCCCGAAAAAGCCGGCCCTCGGACTCGATCCGAGGGTAGAGCCCGGTTTTCGGAAAAGATCGTGTGCAAGCAAAAGGCTGGAGCGGGATGACGATTCGACCAAAACTCATCCCGCTCTAGGCCGCGCGCCGGTGCCGGGCGATGAGCTGATCGGCGACGTCGTTGAGGTCGTTGCCGACGATCTGCGGCTGCGGGCCGACCCCCAGAACATCGTTGCCGGCGCGCTTGACCAGCGCCGCTTGCCAGCCCGCCGCCACGGCGCCCAGGGTATCCCAGGTGTGGCAGGCGATCAGACAGAGCTCCGAGGGCTTGGCGCCGAGCTGTCCGGCGACATAGCCATAAGCCTCGGGCGACGGCTTGTGATGCTTGACGCCGTCGGCGCTGAACCGCCGCTCGAACAGATCGACAATGCCGCCGTGCTCGAGCTGGCGCGTTTGCACCTCGAGCAGATTGTCGGTGAGAGTGAACAGCCGAAAAC
>JASHQO010000331.1 GCA_030039105.1 Xanthobacteraceae bacterium | reverse complement strand
CGGAGCCGAAAGCATCAACGTCACGCTAAGTTACATAGGCACGCCCCGGCGATTATGCAAGACTATGTCCGGAAGACTTCGAAAACTCCTGTCGTTCTTGTATTTCCAGCACGGCTGAGGTCACCGCTGGGCGTCAACGAAAGGGTGGCCACAGCGAAGGAGCGAACCATGACTATGAACCCATCCGCCGGCATCGGCAGCGCGGTCGCCAACGCCATCCACGAGCATTGGAAGATGTTCCTGATCGAGGGCATCATCCTGGTGATCCTCGGCTTGCTCGCGATCATCGTGCCGCCGATCGCCACGCTTGCGGTGACGATCTTCATCGGCTGGCTGTTCCTGATCACCGGCGTCGTCGGCCTCATCACCACGTTCTCCATGCACGGCATGCCGGGCTTCTGGTGGTCGCTCGTCTCGGCGATCATCAGTATCGTCGCCGGCGTCGTTCTGCTCGGCTGGCCGGTCGGCGGCGTGCTGTCGCTGACCTTCGTGCTGATCGCCTTCTTCGTCATCGATGGCATCGCCTCGATCATGTACGCCGTCGATCACCGCAACCAATTGTCCGGCCGTTGGGCCTGGATGCTGGTAAGCGGCATCGTCGACCTGATCCTCGCCGCCATCATCTTCGCCGGCCTGCCGGGGACGGCGGCATGGGCGATCGGCCTGTTGGTCGGCATCAACCTGGTGTTCGGCGGCACCGCCATCATCGGCATGGCGCTGGCGGCGAAGCGGCGGGCGTAGCCCGCACGTCATTGCGAGGAGCGAAGCGACGAAGCAATCCAGCCCGGCCGCGCCGTGCTGGATTGCTTCGCTTCGCTCGCAATGACGGAGACTACTCCGCCGGCTGGATCGCCCTCGCCTTTTCCCGCTCGACGCCGTTGGCGATCAGCGCGATCAGCAGCACCGCGACCAGGAAGCCGAGCGCGACGACGGCGGTGGCGCCGAGCACGAGATCGAAGCCGCCGCGGCCGTAGAGCAGCGCGATCATCGACACCGCCACGCCCGAGGTCATGAAGGTGAGGAAATAGCGCACGGCATAGACCCGGCCGCGCCAGGCGTCGGCGGTGTAGCGGGCAATGACGAGGTCGTTGAGCGTGATCTGCCCGTAGATCGCCGCCATGGTGAAGGCGAGCGCGAACAGCAGGCTTGTGCCGCTGGCATAGGCCGCCCAGACCACGCCGGCGAACTGCATCACCGCGCTGATGGCGAACAGAATGTGCAGCGGGAAACGCTCGACCAGCCGGCCGACGGTGATTTGCGCCACCGCGCCGCACAGGAACACGGCGGTGGTCAGGCCGCCGACCATGACCAGCGAGATGCCGTTGCCGACGCGCTCGTCGACGATCTTCGGCAACGACACCGAAATCGTGTTGAAGACCAGGCCGGCGCTGAGCGCGACCACGATGAACGACCCGAAGATCATCGCCGCCGCAACCGGCGACAGCACAACGTCGGCGGACGCCTTGCGCTTGTCGGCCCGGTGCGCTTCTTTCGGGCCGAGCCAGACATAGATCGCGCCGGTCGCGACGCAGATCAGGCCGGGGATCAGAAACGCGCCACGCCAGGAGAACGCCGCCGTCAGCGCCGCGGTGATGCCGGCGGCGAGCGAGACGCCGAGATTGCCGCAGACGCCGTTGAAGGCCATGGTACGGCCGCGCTGGGTGGCGTTCTCCAGAATCATCGCGGTGCCGACCGGATGATAGATCGCGGCAAACATACCGAGCGCGAACAGCGCGAAACCCAGCACGTAAAGCGACGGCGCAACGGCCGCGGCGGCCAGCGACAGCCCGACGCCGACATAGAAGACGACCATCATGTCGCGGCGGCTGAAGCGGTCGCCGAGCCAGCCGGCCGGCAGCGAGAACAGGCCGAAGGCGACGAACGACGCGGTCGAGAGCGCGATCAGCGCCGCGTAAGATTCGCCGTAGGCCGCCTGCAGCTCGATCACTACAGTCGGATAGATCAAGATGACGAAGTGGTCGAGCCCGTGCGCCCAGTTCATAAAGCCGATGGCAAGCCGCCGGCGCGCCAGATCGGCGGCGTCGGGGGCGGAGCTTGCGGTCGAAACTTCGGCGGCCATCGAATTTTTGCCCTTGAATCAACAACAAACATATAGCGCGCGACGGCGCCGCGACATACTGCAAACTTGCAGGGCTGGTCGGCCGCCGCGGCCGTCAGGCATCCTCGGCAGCCATGTCGCTTCAGCCCCGCGGAAAAACCTGCCGTCTATTCGGCCCCGCCTCCGGCCGTCTCGGCGGCGGCGATCGGCAGCACGAACTGGAACAGCGAGCCGTGAGTGCCGTCGGACGATGCGGTCAATTGGCCGCCGTGCTGCTCGACGATCATGCGGCAAATGGCGAGCCCCAGGCCCATGCCGTGGGACTTGGTGGTGACGAAGGCGCCAAAAATACCTTCGAGCTGCTTGGCCTCGATGCCAGGCCCACTGTCCTCCACTTCGACTGCAATCGCGTCGGCGCCATGCAGCGCGGTGCGCAACTGCAGCAGCCGGCTGCGGCTGGGCGTGGCGCTCATCGCCTCGATCGCATTGTGGGCCAGGTTGAAGACGACCTCCTGCAACTGGCCGGCATGGCCGGAAACGAGCGGCAGCCCGGACATCAAATCGGTGCGGACCACGACGCCGCGGTCGCGCACCTCGCCGCCCAGCGACTGCAGCACGCCGCGAATGACGGCGTTGACGTCGACCGGCCGGCGCTCCTCGTCGGGCTTGCGGAACAGCGCGCGGATGCTGTCGAACACTTCGCTGGTGCGGTGGCTTTCGCCGATGATGCGGCCCAGGCCGGCTTCGATCTCGGCAATGTCGGGCGGCCGCTGCCGCAGAAACCGCCGCGCCGCGCCGGCATTGGTGGCGATCGCCGCCAGCGGCTGGCGGACCTCGTGCGCGATTGCCGCGGTGATCGCTTGCGCATTCATCAGCTTGTTGTCGCGCTCGCGCTCCAGCATCATGTTGGAGCGCGTCAGCCGCGCCTCGCTGTCGCGCCGTTCGGAAAAAAGGGCGGCAAGAACGAACGTGCCGACCGCCACGAACCAGATGGTGGATTGCGCCTGCAGGACCCGGTCGCCGAACGCGATCCTGGCGTCGCCGAAATGACCGATATCGAACACCGCCGTCGACACGATGGTAAAGCAGACCAGGAACGCCGCCGCCGCGCCGAATACCGGCCGGCACCGGGCGGTGATCCACAACAGAATCGGAAACAGCGTCGCGACCGGCAGCGCGGTGAGCCAGAATTTTGCCGGCGCGAAAATGATCGTTGCGGTCACCACCGCGAGCACCGCGAGCGCGGCGACGCCGTCGATCAACTCGATGCGCGGCGGCGGCTGCCGCAGCACGGCGGCGAGCCCGATCACCAGCGGCGCGACGGTGATGATGCCGACCGCGTCGGACTCGAACCAGTGCCGCCAGCTAACCACCATATCCGCCGACGGACCGGACAACAGCCGGTAAATGACGGCGCCGCCGACGCCGGAGATCGCGGTGCCGACGATCGCCGCGACCAAAAGGCCGAGCACCTGGCGCAACCGGTCGAGCGTGAAATCGGCGGCGGAAAAATACGTAATCAATTCGGCGGTGATCAAAGCTTCGGCGGCATTGCTCACGCCGAGCGCGAAGCCGGCCCACAGCGGTTCGTCGATGACCAGATGAACCACGACGGTGGCGCCGAGCACGCCGGCCGCCACCGGCCAGCGCGCCCACGGACCGAGCGCGATCAGGACGCCGGTGGAGATGCCGGCGGCAGGCCAGAACACCGCCACGCCTTCGGGCTGCAGCACCAGGCCGACGCCGAGCCGCCCGGCGAGGAAATAGGCCGCGCCGACGATGACAGCGAGCACGACGCCGACGAGCCAGCGCCGCGCCGGATCGGCGGCGGCGGATCGCAGGCTTTGGCCATATGCCACTGCACCCTCGGGCATACCGCAGCGTCCCCAGCAGGCGGTCGGAGTTATCTTAGCTGCGTTAGGCGGCGTGATCGAGGCGGTTTCCGCCGCCCGGTCGCGCACCCGAGGGCGCTCGCCGAACTTTTTGGTCAGCCGGTGGACGTCGATGACGATGTCGGGCGTGGCGTTGGCGGCGGGCGCTGCAATTGCGGCGCTCATCGCGCCGGCTCCGACTGCGCGGTATGCGCCTACGGCGACAACGTGACGTCGACCGGCTGGCCGACGCGCAGCGCGCCGGGTCGGTCCGGCAGCGCCGCCTCCACCAGATAATGACCGACCGGTCAGTCATAATTAAGAAGAGAATTCGTCCGGCCGAGACGTTGCCGTCGGGATGCGGCTATAAGACTCCTCCTCCATCGGTCCCCATCCCGCAGAGTCCGCCAATGCCGTTGCGCCGCGCCATCGCAGCCTCGTTCGCCTTCCTCCTCCTCCTCGGCTTGGCGGCGGGCGGCGCGCGGGCCGACGACTATCCGGCGCGCCCGGTGCGCTTCATCTCCGACTCGGCGCCGGGCAGCGCCATCGACGTCACCATGCGCATCATCGTCGAGGGTTTGAGCCGGCAGTGGTCCGGCAAGGCGGTGCTGATCAATCAGCCCGGCGCCGGCGGCGCCAT
>JASHQO010000028.1 GCA_030039105.1 Xanthobacteraceae bacterium | reverse complement strand
ACGATGTTGGCCGCCTGAGCGAGCCCGCGCTCGACCAAATCCATCAGCAGGAAGCCGAGGTCGTAGAGCACATCGCCCGAGGCGACGATGTCGCTGAACTCGATGGCATCGAACAGCACCGGCCGGCCTTCGATCAGCACGATATTGCCGAGATGCAGATCGCCATGGATGCGGCGAATGAGACCGTATCGGCCGCGCTGGCGCAGCAGCGGCACGATGCGCCGGTACTGCGCGCGGCTTTGTTGCGCGAGCGCATCGTTGTCCATCGGCGCAAAAATATCGGGCTGCGCGGCGAACGCCTCGATGTGCTCGTCGATATAGGCGCCGATGGCCTCGATCCACGGCTCCGCCGCGACCGGCGGTGCCTTGACGTGGGCCGCCGCTACGGCGCGGCCGAGCGCGTCGGCGAGCTCGTCGTCGATGCTGTCGGCGATGCGATCGAGCGTGCGGCTGTCGTCGAAACGCGCCATGTCGACGGCCCATTCGACCGGCTCGCCATCGCCGCCGATCGCGAGCCGGCCGTCGCGGCCGCGGGTTATGGCGACGACGCCGCGGTAAAGCTTCGGCGCCAGCGGTCGGTTCACCGCGATTTCGGCCTCGCAGGCAGCCTTGCGCTTGTCGAGCGTCGAATAGTCGAGAAACGGAAAGCGCACGGCACGCTTGATCTTCAGCGCGCGATCGCCGGCAAGGAAGACCGAGGCGGCATGGGTGTCGATGCGCCTGACCCCGGCGCCGCCATAGGTCGTGGGGTCGGCGAGAAAGCCGAGCACGTCGTCCTGCGTTTTCGCCGCGTCCTGCATGCGGACCTTGTTCGCCATGCGTTGCTGCTGTTTAGATAGTGCACCTGTCGGACGAAGTCCCGAGCCGTGCCCGCCGCAAGACGGCCAGGGATGCCAAGGAGATGCCCATGCGCGCCAAGGACAACATGCGCACCGCCGCCGAGGTTCTGGTCGACCAGTTGAGCATTCATGGCGTGCGCCATGTGTTCTGCGTGCCGGGCGAGAGCTATCTCGCCGTGCTCGACGCGTTCCATGACGCCGATCTCGCCGTCACCGTCTGCCGCCAGGAGGGTGGCGCCTGCATGATGGCGGAGGCGATCGGCAAGGTGACCGGCCAGCCCGGCGTCTGCTTCGTGACGCGCGGGCCCGGCGCCACCAATGCCTCGCCCGGCATCCATATCGCGCGGCAGGATTCCTCGCCGCTCGTGATGTTCGTCGGCCAGGTGGCGCGCGAGATGCGCGAGCGCGAGGCGTTCCAGGAGGTCGATTACCGCGCCTTCTTCGGCCCTATCACCAAGTGGGCCACCGAGATCGACGATCCAGCCCGCGTGCCGGAGATCGTGTCGCGCGCCTTCCACACCGCGGCGAACGGCCGGCCTGGGCCGGTCGTGGTCGGCATCCCGGAAGATATGCTGGTCGAGCGGGTTGCGGTGGCCGACGCGCCGCCCTATGCGGCGATCGAAACCTCGCCCGGCGACACCGATATGGCGAAATTCGCGCAGCTCCTTGCCGGGGCGCGAGCGCCGATCATGCTGCTCGGCGGCAGCCGCTGGTCGCAAACCGCGTCCGACGATATCGGCCGCTTTGCGCAAAAGCACGGCATTCCGGTCGCCACCACGTTCCGCCGCGGCCATTTGTTCGACATGCTGCATCCCTGTTACGCCGGCGATCTCGGCATCGGCCCCAATCCGAAACTGATCGAGCGCATCAAGGCGTCGGACCTTGTCGTCATGGTCGGCGGCCGGCTCGGCGAACTGCCGTCGCAAAGCTACACGCTGTTCGACATTCCGCGGCCGCAGACGACGTTCGTGCACGTGCATCCCGGCGCCGAGGAGCTCGGTCGCGTCTATTCCCCGCATCTCGCGATCCACGCGACCCCGACGGCGTTTGCCGCGGCGCTCGACAATCTCGATGTGAAGGCGGCAACGGGCGTTGGCTCCGAACCGGCCCACGCCGAGTATCTGGAATGGACGGAAAAGCCGACCGAGCAACCGGGCGGCGTCAATTTCGGCGCAGTGATGGTGTGGCTACGCGAATATCTGCCGCCCAGCGCCATCCTGTGCAACGGCGCCGGCAATTACGCGGCGTGGATTCACCGCTTCTTCCGTTTCCGCCGCTTCGGCTCGCATGTCGCGCCAGCGTCGGGCTCGATGGGGTACGGCGTGCCGGCGGCGGTCGCCATGAAGCGGCTGCATCCCGACCGGCCCGTGGTCTGCCTCGCCGGCGACGGCGATTTTCTGATGAACGGCCAGGAATTCGCCACCGCCGTCCAATACGGCGCGCCGTTCGTCATCATCATCGTCGACAACGGCATGTATGGCACCATCCGCATGCACCAGGAGCGCGAATATCCCGGCCGCATCTCGGCGACCGAGCTGCGCAATCCGGATTTCTCGGCCTATGCCCGCGCCTTTGGCGGCTTCGGCGTCTCGGTCGAGCGCACGCAGGATTTTCCGGAAGCGTTCAAACAGGCGCAAGCCTGCGGCAAGCCGGCGATCATTCGCCTTGTCATCGACGGCGAGGCGATCACGCCGACGATGACGATCGCGAAAATTCGCGCCAAAGCGCTGGCGGACAAGAAACGCTGATTCCGCCTTGAGCGCATCGATCCAAGGAGCGGCCGTGCGGCCGGCTGCGCCATCGGCCACCACGAAGCGAACAAGAACGCCAAGCAAAATCCGGTGGCGCCCGACCGGCAGTAGTCGCCACGCGCTACTCCGCCTTGATGCCGGCGGCCTTGATGATCGGCCACCACTTCTCGACCTCGGCCTTTTGGAAGGCATGCAGCGCTTCGGGTGTGCGCTGCTCGGGCGGGTAGATTTCCTGGGCCAGGTCGGTGAGGCGCTGGCGTATTTCAGGATCGGCCAGCGTGGTCTGCACCGCGGCGTTGAGCTTGGCGATGATGTCCTTCGGCGTGCCCTTGGGCGCCCATAGCGCGTGCCAGAAGTAGAAATAGTAGCCGGGCAATCCCGCTTCGTCGGTGGTGGGAATGTCGGGCGCGATGGCGAGCCGGGTTTTGGCGGTGACCGCGTAAGTCTTCAGATCGCCGGACTTGACGTGCGGCAGCGACACCGCCGGCGTGTCAAGCAGTAGGTCGATGGTGCCGGCGAGCAGGTCCTGCGTCGCAAGCCCGGCGCTGCGGTACGACACCATCTGCCACTTCACGCCGACCATGTTCTGCATCAGCACGCCGGCGACGTGGCTCGGCGAGCCGACGCCGGAATTGCCCATGGTGGTCTTGTCGCCGTTCTGCTTCAGCCAGGCGACCAGCTCCTTCAGGTTGTTCGGCGGCAAGGTTTTGCGCGCGTCGATCAGGAATGGCTGCGTCGCCACGAGCGCGATCGGCTCGAAATCGTTGAGCAGGTCGAAGTCGAGATTGTAGATGGCGCCGTTGGCGACGTTCGTTCCCCACATGCCCCACAGCACGGTGTAGCCGTCGGGCGCCGCGCGCTCGGCGCGGGTGACGCCGATGGTGCCGGCGGCGCCGGCGGTGTTCTCGACGTACACGGTCTGGCCGAGCGCCGTGCTCATGCCTTTCGCCATGATGCGCCCGAGCACGTCGGTCGAGCCGCCGGTCGCCAGCGGTATGATCATCATGATCGGACGCGACGGATAGGATTGGGCGCCGGCCGGCACGGCCGCAGCCAAACTCAACGCGGCGAGCGCCGCGGCAATCCGTCCGACCATGATCTCTCCTCCTTGCGAGCGTTTGCGTTTCCTATGCCAGAGGAATTTTCCGCCCCAAAGCGCAAAGCGCTTGCTGCGACCGTATAGCCGTCATTGCTGACGATTTTGAATCATGGTTCACTTATTTCAATAGCGATTCCGCCGATGATGTGCCGATGCCTTATCGCCGCACCGAGAACGTCGCGCGCCGTCTCGCCGCTCGGCATGCCGCAATCATCGCCGCAGCGCGCGATGCGGCGGCAGAGGGCGGCATGGCGGCGGTGCAAATCGCCCCGGTGGCGCGCCGCGCCGGTATCGCCGCCGGCACGGTCTATCGCTACTTTCCGGGCAAGACCGATCTGGTCGCGGCGGTGCTCGAGGAGATTTCCAAGCGCGAAGTCGCGGCGCTGCGCCGCGCCGCCGGTGTCGCGCCCGGCCCGCTGTCGGCGCTGTCGGCGGAGATCGTGACCTTTGCGACGCGGGCGCTGCGGCACCGTCGTCTGGCCTATGCCGCGCTGGCCGAGCCGGTCGACGCCGCGCTCGATACCGTGCGGCTCGTGTTCCGCGGGGTGCTCACGGCTGAATTTTCAGCGCGCATCGCCGCCGCGGTCGCCGGCGGCCATTTGCCGGACCAGGACACGACATTGAGCGCTGCCGCGTTGGTCGGGCTGCTCATCGAAGGCCTGGTCGGGCCGATGGCGCCGGACTCCACCGGTCGCGAGCGCACCACGGTGCAATCGCTCACGCTCGTCGCGCTGCGCGCGCTCGGCGTCGCCGATGCGCGGGCGCGCGGGCTTGTAGTGCAAACAGGGGTCAGGGACCAGTAGTCAGTAGTCAGGATTTGATCTCTGTCTTCTGGTCCTAATTCCTGACCCCTGACTACTGACCCCTGAAATTAGTGCGCCATCAGCGCCGGCACGGTCATCGACTTCAGGATCGAATGGGTGACGCCGCCGAGCACGAACTCGCGCAGCCGGGAATGGCCGTAGCCGCCCATCACGATGAAATCCGTGCCATTGTCGGCGACGTGGGACAGAAGCGCATCGGCGACGTCGATATTGCCGCCGGCAATGCGCTTGACGTCGATCTTCAGGCCGTGCCGGGCCAGGTGCTGACCCATGTCGGCGCCTTCGATCTCGTCCTGCTTGCCGCGCTCGTTGGTGACGATAACGAGTTCGACCTTGCCGGCTTTGGCCAAAAGCGGCATGGCGTCGCCGATGGCGCGCGCCGCCTGATGGCCGCCGTCCCAGCCGACCATGACGCGATCGAGCTTGAGCGGCGCTTTCTGGATATAGGGCACGACGATCACCGGCCGGCCGGACTGGAACAGCGTGCTCTCGGCGATCAACTCTTCCACCGTGCCGCCCTCGGGCTCGGCCTGCCCGACGATGGCGAGGTCGAAACGCCGCGCGATGCGGGCGAACTGGTCGCCGGCGCCGGCGGCGCTGGCGCTCAGGGTTACCGGCTCGGCCGAAAGACCCGCGCGGGAGGTCGCCGCGGCAAAGCGCTCGATCGCCGTCTTCGCCGCCGCCTGATTGTCGGCGAGCTGGGTGTCGATGACCTCGGGCGGGATATAGCCGGTGCCGGACACCGGCACGATCGGATCGAACACGAAGGCGATGCCGGTGATATGAGCATCGAGGGCTTCGGCGACCGACACGGCATAGTCGCCGACATTGCCGCCGTCTTCGCGGACGCTGAGACTGACGACGATGTCCTTGATCATGGCGGTGCCTCCTCGGAAGCCTCTTAGTCTCAATCGACTATGTCACGTCAGGCGACTATGTCACGTCAGGCAACTATGTCACGTCGGTCGCGAAGCGCGGTTGCGCCAGATCAAAACCTCCGGCTACTTCTTCTTGATGCTGCCGTCGGCGTCGAACTGGCTGACATAGGCCCACAGATCGTTGATCTCGTTCTCGTTCTTGATGCCGGCGAAGGTCATCTTGGTGCCCGGGATCACGCCGCGGGGATCCTTGATGTATTCCTTGAATTTGTCCGCGTTCCAGACGATGCCGGAATTCTTGTTGGCGTCGCTGTAGTCGTAACCCGCCGCGGTGCCGGAATGGCGGCCGTCGAGGCCGTTGAGCTCAGGGCCGATCTTGTTCTGCGCGTCGTCGCCGATAGAATGGCAGGGCAGGCACTTGTGGAATGAAATCTCGCCTTTGGCGACATCCTGGGCCGACGCCGTCAGCCCCGACGCGGCAACGAACGCGGCCGCCACGAACAACGTCCTCATCATCTCGTCTCCCTTTAAGCGCGTGATGCCGGTGGCGCCCCGCCCGGCCCCAAGTCGTTGCAAATGCAACTCGCGCCAGCCGTTCAAGCGGGCCGGGCGCAGCCTGTCAACGGCCAAAATAGCGGGTCCGCCGCGCCCTCCTCGATGAGACGCTATCACGCGGCACTGCCGGCCTTTTCCGGCTATAATGATAATGGGGAAGACGCAGGAGTGGTTCGATGCCGGTTCTGATGCCGCTATTCGACGACGCCGTGCTCAAACGCCGCGCCGAGATCGTGGCGGCGCTGCGAGACATTGTATCGGGCGAGGGCGTGATCGCCTCCGAACAGGCAATGCGGCCGTTCGAGAGCGACGGGCTTACGGCCTATCGACAGTTGCCGATGGTGGTGGTGCTGCCGGAGACCACGGCGCAGGTCGCCGCGGTGCTGAAATATTGCCATGACGAAGGCATCAAGGTGGTGCCGCGCGGCGCCGGCACTTCGCTGTCGGGCGGCGCACTGCCGCTCGGCGACGGCGTGCTGCTCGGCATGGCGAAGTTCAACCGCATCCGCGAGATCGATTTCGACAATCGCGTCGCCGTGGTCGAGCCCGGCGTCACCAACCTCGCCGTCTCGCAGGCGGTCGAGCATGCCGGCTTCTATTACGCGCCCGACCCATCGTCGCAGATCGCCTGCACCATCGGCGGCAACGTCGCGGAGAATTCCGGCGGCGTGCACTGCCTCAAATACGGCATGACCACCAACAACCTGCTCGGCTGCGAGCTGGTGCTGATGACCGGAGAAGTATTGCGGCTTGGCGGCAAGCACCTCGATGCCGGCGGCTACGATCTTCTTGGCATCGTCACCGGCTCCGAGGGCCTCCTCGGCGTCGTCACCGAGATCACCGTGCGCATCCTCAAGCGGCCGCAGACCGCGCGCGCGGCGCTGATCGGCTTCACCAGGTCCGAGGACGGCGGCGAGTGCGTCGCCAAGATCATCGGCGCCGGCATCATTCCGGGCGGCATGGAGATGATGGACCGGCCGGCGATCCACGCCGTCGAGGAATTCGTCCACGCCGGCTATCCGCTCGACGTCGAGGCGCTGCTGATCGTCGAGCTCGACGGCCCGCAGGCCGAGGTCGATCATCTGCTCGCGCGCGTGCAGGAGATCGCCACGGCGTGCCGCGCGGTGACCTGCCGCGTCTCCAATTCCGAGGCGGAGCGGTTGCTGTTCTGGGGCGGCCGCAAGGCGGCGTTCCCTGCCGTCGGCCGCATCTCGCCGGATTATCTGTGCATGGACGGCACCATTCCGCGGGCGAAATTGCCGCTGGTGCTGCAACGCATGCAGGAAATGTCGGCGAAATACGGCCTGCGCGTCGCCAACGTGTTCCATGCCGGCGACGGCAACCTGCATCCGCTGATCCTTTACGACGCCAACAATGCCGGCGAGCTCGATCGCGCGGAAAAATTCGGCGCCGATATCTTGCGGCTGTGCGTCGAGGTCGGCGGCGTGCTCACCGGCGAGCACGGCGTCGGCGTCGAGAAGCGCGACCTGATGCCGGCGATGTTTTCCGAAATCGACCTCAATCAGCAGCAGCGCATCAAATGCGCCTTCGACGACAAGAGCCTGCTCAACCCCGGCAAGGTGTTTCCGACGCTGCACCGTTGCGCCGAGCTCGGCCGCATGCACGTGCATGCCGCGCGCGTGGCGTTTCCCGATATTCCGCGGTTTTGAGAAGTCGTTCGCATGCGGTTCGGCATTTTCGGCTCGGCGCAAGCCAGCAGCAGCGATCTTCCGGTGGAGACCGGGCAGGGCTTTCGCGATTATCTCGACTTCAACGTCGAAGCCGAGGCGCTGGGATTCCATTCAAGCTTTCTGGTCGAGCATCATTTCACCGGCTGGAACCAGGTCTCGTCGACCCTGATGCTGCTGATGGCGCTCGCCATGCGCACCAAGACGTTGCGGCTCGGCTCCGCGGTGATGGTGCTGCCGTGGCACAATCCGGTGCTGCTCGCCGAGCAGGCGGCGACGCTCGATCTGATTTCCGGCGGACGGTTCGACTTCGGCATCGGCAAGGGCTACCGCCACAGCGAGTTCAGAGGCTTTCAGATTGTGCCGGACGAGGCCGAGCCACGCTTCGACGAGGCAGTCGAGGTGATGACGCGCGCTTTCACGAGCCGCGAACGCTTTTCCCATCGCGGCCGGTTCTGGCACTTCGAGGACATTGTGGTCGAGCCGCCGCCGGCGCAAAAGCCGCATCCGCCGTTCTGGGTCGCCGCCGGCGGCGAACATTCGATCCGCCGCGCCGCGGCGCGCGGCTTCAACCTGATCCTCGATCAATATGCCAGCGCCGCGCAGATCGCGGAGCGCATCGGCATCTACAAGGCGGAACGCCAAGCGCAAGGCTTTGGCTTCGATCCGATGCGCGTGGCGGTGGCCCGCCAGCTTTATGTCGCCAACGACGAAGCCGACAGGCAGGCCGCGCTCAAGCGCCAGGCCGCCTATACGCAACGCACCGTCGACGTGTCGCGGACCCCTGACGGTAAACCCGGCTCGCATGTGCTCGCTTATGCCGACAAGCAAGGCGACACCGAGGAGAACGCGCTGTTCGGCACGACCGACGAGATTTGTGCAGGTCTCGACGCTCTGCGACAGGCCGGCGCCGCCTATGTGCTCCTGACCATCGCGGGGGGCGTCGCGCAGCTACGCCGCTTCGCCCGCGACGTCATGCCGGCCTTTGTCCATGCCGCGCCGGCCGCCGCTGAATGACAATGGCGTGCGAGAGCCATCAGCCGTGCCTGTCGCATTCCCGCATCGCCATGCCGAAAGCTTGGACGTTGCGGCAGGTATAGCCCGAGCCCGGGATTTCCGGATTGTCGCAGTCGTTATGGCACACCCGCATGCCGCTCTCCCAATGCCAGCCGACATTAGTGCCTGGGGAATCGCGATTGTAGGTGACCACGCCCGGCGAAGACCGTGACGTCCGGGCAGGTTGTTTGGCGTCGGCGGCCCGAGCGCCGAGCACGGTGGCGAGCAGGATCGAGAAGGCGATGATTGTGCGCTGCATGATGGCATCGTCCGGTTACGCCGATTGGTCAGCGGCAAGGTCGCGCGCGTTCGGATTATTGCGTAAGTTTAATCGGGGAGAACGCGATGCCGGAAAATAGCCTTACACCGCGCGATGCCGCGGAGGTCGAGCAGGCGGTGCAGTGGGCGCTCGCCGGCGGCAAGCGGCTCGAGCTTGTCGGCCACGGCACCAAGCGCGCCGTCGGCCGTCCTGCGCAATGGGACGCGACCCTCGATTTGTCCGCCCTGTCCGGCGTCACCCTTTACGAGCCCGAAGAGCTGGTGTTGTCGGCGAAGGCCGGCACGCCGCTCGCCGAGATCGAGGCGCTGGTTGCCGCGAGCAAGCAGGAGCTCGCCTTCGAGCCGATGGATTATTCGGCGCTGCTCGGCGGCGCCGCCGGCGCCGGCACCATCGGCGGCGCCTTGGCGGCAAACCTCTCGGGTCCGCGGCGCATCAAGGCCGGCGCGGCGCGCGATCACTTCCTGGGGCTAAGCGCGGTGTCCGGCCGCGGCGAAACCTTCAAGTCCGGCGGCCGCGTGGTCAAGAACGTCACAGGCTATGACGTCTGCAAGCTGATCGCCGGCTCGTGGGGCACGCTCGCGGCCATCACCGAGGTCACGATCAAGGTGCTGCCGCGGGCCGAGACCGAGGCGAGCGTGCTGCTGCTCAACCTCGACGATGCGGCAGCGCGCAAGGCGA